>JBHLQJ010000063.1:0-13018 GCA_048884945.1 Candidatus Thorarchaeota archaeon
CTGAAGACGTGATAATTTCAGATTCAAACCCTTCAGACTGGGCACAAGCCAGTCTAGTTTCAATAACACCTCCAGATGATTTCTCTGATTCATTTCCCGATGACGATGATTGAATCTGGTTTGAACGAAAAAGCAACAGTCTTCTCACCGTTTGCTCTCAAACGCTTGACCAAGTCCTCATCATAGGTCAGTGCAATCATGGGAACTCCATTGAATTCAATAGATATCTTGAAAGAACCAACTTGAGGTGTTATTGAAACTAGACTGGCTTGTGCCCAGTCTGAAGGGTTTGAATCTGAAATTATCACGTCTTCAGGTTTAACACTAAAAGAGATACGAGAATTAACCTCTCCTTTGCCGGGGATTTGAAAATGAGTATCTTTGACTAAGATTCTGAGAATTCCTTCAGAAACATCAGTTATCTTACCCGAGAAAATATTCCCACTTCCAAGAAATCTTGCCACGAATTCGTTTGCTGGTGAATCATATAGTTCCTCAGGAGTCCCTACTTGAGTAACAATACCATCATTGAGGATTGCAACTCTATCTGAGATAGCAAATGCTTCATCTTGGCTATGTGTGACATAGATAGTAGTGACCTTTAGTTTTCGTTGTATCCGTTTTATTTCTGATTGCAATCGTTCTCTAAGTTGTTGGTCGAGTGCTGATAATGGTTCATCGAGTAAGAGAAGTTTTGGGTCGGTTGCAAGTGCTCGAGCAAGCGCTACACGTTGAGCCTCCCCTCCGCTAACCTCTGATATTTTTCTAAGTAATAGCTTGCGAATACCCAGAAGATCTGCAAGTTCTTCAATCCTTTCAATTGTTCTCTCTCTCGACCATCCCGCCATGTCTGGTCCAAATGAGATGTTCTCAAATACAGTCATATTAGGGAATAATGCAACTGATTGGAATACCATTCCAATATTGCGTTTATGCGGGGGGATGTTAACCATATCTTTTCCGTCAAAAAGTAAACTGCCTCCCACATTCTCTATGAATCCTGCTACCATTCTTAATGTTGTAGTTTTTCCAGAACCACTTGGACCAAGGAGAGTCAATAATTCACCATCTTTTACTTGAAGGTCTATTGGTCCAATTTTGGAGCCATCATCGAATTCTCTTACCAATCCTTTGAGTTCAACTTTTACCACTATAGAGTGCCTCCAGTACTGTCTTCTGAGATTCGTTCCATGACAAGAAAAGCAACAACACAGATGACAACCAGAACAAGGGCTGCAGCACCAGCATTAACAAATGCTCTTACTGCGAGATAATCATAGATTGCCACTGCTAGTGTATAATTCTGAGGAAGAGCAATAAAGAGTGTTGCAGACATCTCTCCGATTGCCATAGCAAATGCGAAAACGCCACCAACAAGGATACCGGGCGCGAGAAGTGGTAGCTCAACAAAAAGCAAACGTTGTATTCTCGTTGCACCAAGAGAGTCTGCTTGTTCCAATAAGGTTTGATCAATTTTACTCATAGCAATTTCTATAGCTCTTGCACTGAAGGGCAGTCCAATTATGGTCTGTGCAACCACTATGATTGGCCAAGGATTAGTAACAAGACCTGTTGGAACTGCAATAACGAGTACAAGACCATATGCGACTGTGATTGAAGATATTCCAAGAGGCAGTAGAATCATTGCTGATGCAAGTGTTGGGATAGCTTTACCCGTGTTTCGCAATGCTATAGCTAAAGGAATTCCTAGAACAACGGCAAAAATGGTAGCTAGACCTGCATAGAATAGTGAGTTTATGAAATATCTGAGTCCTCCCTGGCTTCCCCAAGTGAAGAGATTCACGAACCCATCCAATGTGTATCTTTGACCAATCGGATCAAAGATTGATGCTCGAAAAATCGTTGCAATTGGTCCTAAGACTAGTATAGCAATTATGAGCAGATATCCTACAATTAAGACTCTTTCAAGTACCCGATAACGACTGAACGGAATTGTCTTTATCGATGCAGTCGGTCCGACAACACCATCTTGTCTTCCAAGTTTGAAATAGATATATGCTAAACTTACTGTGATGATTATTTGGATAAGGGTGAGAGAACTGGCTTCTCCATAGTCGAACATTCTGAATGCATTCCAAATCTGAGCTTCTATTGTCATGTAGGTTCCTTGGCCGAATGCAAGAATAATGGGAAATGACATGAAGCAGAACATGAAAGTCAAAACCGCTGAAGCCAGGATTGCTGGAGTTATATGTGGAAGAGTGATTCGCTGGAATCTCTGAAATGAACTTGCTCCCAATATCTCCGCGCTTTCTTCTATCTCAGGGTTTAGTCTTTCTAAAGATGCTGAAACCATTAGAAGAACTAGTGGTACATTATAAAATGTATGAGCTAGAATAATTCCAGGAACTCCTGTTGCCAAATTGAAGACAGATACGGATGAACCTTGAATCCACATAAGAATTGAATCAATCACTCCATAAGGTCCAAACATTTGAAGAAATCCTACGACTACAACAATCGGTGGAAGTACAAAAGGCACAATCATCATCGCTTTAACTATGGACTTACCTCTAAATCTCAGGCGTGCAATTAAGAATGCTCCAGGTAAGCCAATTAGAACCGCCATCATTGTGCTAACAACTGCTTGACTTACGGTGAATTGAATGGTGAACTGAATTACTGGTGATGAAAGTACATCTTGAAAAGAAGTTCCTGCAAAGAGTCCTTGTACGATCACTATGCTGACAGGAAATATCAAGAATACGAGGAGTAAAAGTAATGGGAACGCTAGTATTGCATATTTGAGAAGAACTCTTGTTTCCAATCCTTACCCCTCTTCTAGGGTGCTCTAGTTGCAGTCCATAAGCTTAACCAATTTGATAAATTGGATGAAATCTCTGTGCTATTTAGAAGTTGATTTAGGACACTAACTTGATCCGGATGTATTGCATATTGGTAGACATTTGGTAATGTGAGATCTGTTCTAACAGGAAACATCCACTGGTTAAGTGGAATCTCTGTTTGTACAGTTGCATTAAGACAATAATCTATGAAGGCTTTCCCGAGTTCTGGGTTTGGACCATTCTTCACGAGACCTACTCCCTCCACCTGCATCCATGCCCAATATTGGTCGTTATAGAAGAAGGGTGATACTGCTGTGTCTGGCGCAGTCCCCAAATAGTTAGCTGAATATGCTGGATCTGTTCCGTAACTGACTAGAAGGTGTTTATTCGGATCACTCGACCATACAGACCAAGCTTCAGTCCACCCTTCTTGAACATCTATGTAATCATTAACATCTTCCCACCATGTGGTCCAATCCTGATACAGAATTTTCTCGTATACTGCAATTTGAGACAGCAAGAATGAGAGTCCGGGACTACTATATTTTGGGTTCTCAGTAACCAGAGCAGCAGCCAATTCTGGATCCGCAAGATCTGCGAATGTGAGATTTCCTAATTGCGGATGAGTTGTTGTGTTAATTGTGTTTGTGGAATATATTAGCGTGACCAAGCCAAAATCAAAAGGCGTTAGATAATGTTCAGGGTCTAAAAGATTAACAAAAGTGTCATTGATCAGGTTAAGACGCGGAGAAGTGTATGGCTCCAGGACACTCTTTGCAGCCTCTTGTAATATTAGAATATTGTCGATTCCAATTACAACATCAGCAACAGGATTTGCAGATTCCGCCACCAGTTTCGATATGATACCATTGGCATCCACTTCCAAGAGGATGATTTCAACATCCACTCCATACATTTCTTCAAATGGAGCAAATGCACGATCTAGGACCACTTCCGCACCTTCATCTCCCCAGTCAAGAAAGCTACTATAGGTATAAACAACAAACCTTGGTTTCCACCACGTTACAGCGGCATATACTGAAATCACAAGAATTACAACGACTGCTATGCCAACTATTACTTTTCGAGGGTCTCTTCTCTCTGGGTACTCACTCAAGCTATAGGTCACCAATTCGAGTGAAAGCAAGCATTCTTATAACGCTTCTTATAACAGTGTTATAGGACATGAGTGTGATTCGATATGAAACCTCCCTGTGAAATTGTACAAAGGGACTTACTACGAGCTGTCAGGGCTTCAGTTGCTAGGTTGCTTAAAGATGAAGGGTTCTCACAAACAGAGATTGCTGCTAATATGGATTTGACGCAAGCCGCAGTAAGCAAGTACTTGAGCCAACCAATAGCAAAGACAAAGTTAGAGGGAGAAATCGAAGTTCTTTCAAAGAAAATCACAGAGATGATCAAAACTGGCGAGTCAAACACAGAAAAGATTGTACTAGAGATATGTTCGGTATGTATGCATTCGCGTCTAGGTTCAACACTCTGCCAGATTCATCAAGATATGGTGCCTTCTCTCAAAATTTCGAATTGTCAAGTCTGCACACAGCTTTTAGGGGGAAGGGATGACAATCTTGCAGAGCGAGCAATTGTTATGGGCGACATCCTTGATGCATTAAGGACTGTTGAGCATTCAGAATCATTCCAGGTGATTGTTCCTCAGGTCCGTGCGAATTTTGTTGTATGTAATAGCAATGCTCAAACAATCAGAGATGTTGCTGGTGTGCCTGGTAGAATCACAATTGTAGATGGTCACGCCCGTGCACTAGTAAACCCTCAATTTGGAGCATCTCAGCATACCGCTGAGCTCCTACTGCATGCAAAGAGCACATGGCCGCGCGTACGGGCTTGCCTATGTGTTAGTGGAAAAACCGAGGTCGTGAAATTGGCAGAGAAATATGGATTTCATTTACTGTCTATGAAGGAACCAGAAAGCATAGCTTCAAAGATTGTCACATCTCTTAAGAAGACAAATCAGATGCCTGCTAAAAGAACCGCATTTCCCGCAATTCATATTCCTGGAGGAATCGGGGTCGAACCAATCCTTTATCTTTTTGGACCTAATGCTAAGGAGCTTTGCAAGAAAAGTCTTCAAATAAGTGATTCATTGATACAATAGAATTTCTCGTGGTTGTCTTACATCACTTTATTTTGCCCATGGTATGGTTGGTATCTGCTACAAATTAGAGGCGTCCATAGATGGTTAAAGTTCGGCAGGGTACGATGAAGGATTGTGCAGACCTTCTAGAAGTTTACCAAGGAACACGCTGGTTCTATAGAACAAGAGAGGGTGGCTATACTACTGTAGAACAGGTTAAAGATGAGCATAGAGGTGCTTCATTTGAAAGATGGGGTTGGCTTGTCGCTGAAGACAATGGGAAAGTTGTTGGAGAGATTGTTTTCAGAGCAGAAAAGAATCCCATTTCTGGTCGAGTCGGAATAATCCGGAATTTGGATGTTGATGTAAGAAATCAAAAGTCAAAAATTGGAACCATGCTGACAAGCGCTGCTGAAGATGTTCTAAGAAAGAAGAGAGTTGTAAGAGTTGTTGCAACTACACCTCCTGCTGCATACAATTATTGGATGAAAGTAAAGTATTTCGCGAGAGGTCATATCACAGACATTAGTATTTCACCAGCAAAAATTCCTCAAATTAAAACTTCCAAAGTTAAAACGGTTCAACTAAAGAATATCACTAAAATCCCAACATCAATGCGTTTTTCTCATATTGCATACCCTGGTTCATTAGCAGACCTAGCAGCTAGCATTGTTGATGAATCTCTTGAAGGGAAGCTTCTGGAATTCTATACCTCCAACCGCCTTGTAGGAGTTGGTGCAGTAGGATTGGTCGATCCTAAAACTGCAATGTTCGTAGCAGATGTCACCAAGCATGGCCTATCTGTTTCTGATATTATCCTCTCAAGGACAGCTGGGTATGCAACTGGGTGGAATGTTAAGAAAGTGAAATCAACAATTCCAAATGATCGACTCGACACTTACACTGCTTTTGCCAAGTGGAAGTTTACTCTATCTACTGATATACCAGTCACAAGACTTCTGTAATCATGTTTCTTCAGTCATGAGTAATGGAAGTACCCAGTTAGCGAACACAAGTGAGCTGCCAATCGCCCAAATACTAGCCAAGTTCACATGCCATAGGATGAACGGAATTGAACTGATGCCCAATATTAAGAATGCAAGTGCTACAACTCCCAAGAATATTATGTCAAGTATAATGACAGGTTTGATTGAATGACCCTCTTTTCTCCGATAAATAGGAATAGCAACTGCAAGTCCAAATAGTACTAATATACTCGCTACCTCCTCGGGTCGCACGGAGGCAAATCCGAACATCCTTTCGATTTCAGTTGATTCGTATTCTGGTGTCATCATTACCAATAGGACACTATGTTGTGCTTTTGTATAGTTGCTAGTATCGATGTAAAATGTAAACGTTCCATCACTAACGTCAACTGTGAGATTCCGATAATCTCCCATCAGATTTCCATCGACATAAACGGAAGCTTGCAATGTCTGCCAATTTGTGTCGACTGCAACTACAATTGCTGCGATGCCAATAACTACAGCTGAGGTCGTAGAAAACCTTAGAACAGGGGGTCCATAGTTATTGATAACCAGCAATATTTTGAATATGTACCTATGTCCATAGGGGTCATATGCTTTGAAAGTGAAATTATGTTCACCCTCTGAGAACAGAGTTGAATTGAACCGAATAATATTCCGTCCAACATAGACTGTGATGTTGTTCACTTCCTCTACTAAGACTCCGCTAATGTATAATGAGAGGGTGCCATTTGGATATGGTGATGTAATCCTCACAGGTATGTTGGCTTCTCCTAAGATTTCATCATAGCTAGCGTATTCCAACACAATCACTCTGATGTGATCCAAGAATACTAACTCTCTACTTAATGATGCAGATAGACCTTCCTCAGTGAATATAACAACACCCACGATATGATTTCCATTCTCGTATCGACTTGAATTGAGTGAGTAATTTCCAGAACCAGCTGGAACAAGTGTCGCGTTCCATTCTGGAACTATCTTGCCATCAATTGTAATATTTAGGTAAACTTCACTATATGAAGAACTTATATTTAGCCAAAGATTCGTTACTCCACTTATTGTAGCAAATTCTACTGGTGATATCATTTCAAGACTTGGAACGCCATGGTTATTCACTACGAATTCAAGATAGTATGTTACCCTGAGATTTTCACCAGTCACATTGTATTCAAAGACTAATGTAAAATTAAGTAGACCTTCAGGCAAATCAGTTGTGTTCACCTGAATGACCTGTTCTCTAATTCCAATCTCTGTTCTGTTGAAGTCAGACTGTATCACTCCTTCAACGTAGAGAGTTAGGTTCAATGGCTCATAATCTGATCCGATGAGAAGGGTAAGATTGAATACTCCTGCTACCTGTGAACCAATAGCTGGTGATTGGTGACTAATAGTGATTGGCTCACCATCATTATCAATTAGATATTCCAAGAACAATTCTTGATACTCGCTTGTTACTAAGACATTATACTCAAAAACGAATGTGAAGTTGTTGTATCCTTCCCAGAAACCGCTTGTGTCAAGAATAATGCTAATGTCTCCTGAACCAATCAATGCTGGTGTGTATGGCGCTTGAGCTACTCCATCCACGAGAACTGTTAGGTTGAGCAATCCATAATCATGAGTGACATTTAGATTTATACTAACAATGCCACTCAAGGTGCTTCCATTTGAAGGAGAGTACAATGTTAATTCAAAGTTTACACCATCGTTGTCCACAAAGTACAGAAGATAGTATGTTTCTTTTTCAGCTAAATACTCAAAGAAGAGAGTGAAATTCAACATACCCTCTGGTTGAGTTGTAGAATCAACTGTTATTGCTTGAGCACCTGTTCCGATAGGTGTTTGATCGTACGCACTGTAAATTGAACCTTCAATAAAGAGCGTTAAATTCAGTGTCCCAAAATCAGATGTTATGTCGACATTTATATCAAAGACACCTGATACAGAGCTCCCGTTTGCTGGATTTGTCAACGTCACTGTGATGTTGGGAGAATCATAACCTGAAACTTTGAAGGTTTCAGTTGGTGTAATCAGGTTTGGGTTCTTGTGTATGGTAAAGGGGGATTGAATCTGAGTCTGTGCAACTCCTACAAACATCATTATGACAAATAGGAGAGCGAACAATCTACTCGTTTTTCTCATTATATTGCCTTCCTGACACCCAGTAGTCTGATTTCGGGCGGATACGGCCCCCGAAAAGTTGTACTGCTTTTAAGCCTAGCGCAAGTCACAAGGTTGTACAGTCTTGTATCATATTTCACCTTGACCAGCAATATCTTTGCGACGCGACTCTCGTAAAACTAAAATCAATCCACGACTTACGAAGTATCCCCCAACTAGTGCAAATAGTATTAGAAAAGATCCTGCACCGAATACAATAGATCCTTGGACAGTGGAATTGGGAATCAATACACTTGTTCCAATTCCAATTGCACAGGCAAGTGCAAGAGTCAGCATACAGATACCAAAAGCACATGCATGTGTTCCGTCTTCGGATTCAATGCGAACTGTCTTTTTAGAATCCGCCAAGTAACTCCACCGCTCTTCAGGATTTTCAAGAACATATGAAGATATTGAATAAATTCTATACATTCTATCGGAATATGTATTCTTATTAGAAGGAAATCCCAAACTATTGAGCAATACCGGTGGTGTTTATTTCTTGACAGTTTATGAGAAAAAAGTCCCATTGATCAAGATCTGGTCTCCCTCTGAAACACTCTCTGAACGAGTTCAGAAGCTGCGGAACCACTTTTACTCCTTTAATGAACGTGAGGAGACAAACGAGCCATATGCTTTCACAACTGGTACTGATTGGGACGAGGTTTATTCACTTCATGACTGGGCAAATGAACCCGCTCTCTATCCATTTTTCCCATCAGTCAACCAAACCCTCAAAGCCATGGTCGTTAAAGTTGATTTACCAGATGGATATTGGAATCAACGTCTTGCAATGAGACGCGCTGTCTTTTTCTATGAAGTGATGACCAAGTATATGCCCATTGAAATCTTAGATGGTGAGCTAATTGTAGGTTTCAATTTCAACACAGCTTTATCAAAATCTCTCAATAAGTCCGAAACCTCTAAACGCAATAAAGAGATGGCAAAGTGGTTTAAAGAAACTTCAAGATTGAATGAGTTCGGAATTGGTACTGGGTCTTCGATTCCTGGACATCTTATTCCCAATTATGCCAAGGTCATGAAAGTTGGCATGCGGGGGTTGGCAGAGGAATATCAGGCTCTGTTGAATAGTAAGCTCACTCCTACCCATCGTGAGTTCATTGAAGCTTTGATACTAAGCTGCGAAACTGCCCGAGATGTTGGTCTTCGATACTCAGCGAAAGCAAGAGAACTTGCTGAAAGTCAACCTGATTCTGGACGAAAGGAAGAGCTTCTGAGGATTGCTGAAATTTGTAGCAGAGTACCTTGGGAAGCACCAACATCATTTTGGGAAGCCCTTCAATCTCTCTGGATCGTTCATATGCTCGTCATGGCTGCTGAGTCCTATCCTGGCGCGGGGCTATCACATGGTCGTTGGGATCAATACATGTATCCCTTCTTCAAGAAAGACATTGAGGAAGGCACACTCACCAGAGATGAAGCGAAAGAGCTCCTGCAATGTTACTGGATTAAACACAATTATGTCTATGATTTTCAGGGCCGTCTGGGGATCAATCAAGGTATCAATTCTAGTTTTGGACAATTGATAACATTGAGTGGATGCGGACCGAATGGAGAGGACCTTACGAACGATCTTACTTGGTTGACTCTAGAAGTAATTGAAGAGATGAACCTATTTGAGCCAAAGCCAAACATCAGACTTCATCGCAACACCCCTCAAGATTTCCTAATTCGAGTTGCAGAAATAGTATCAAAAGCTCAAGGTTCTCCATTTCTGATGAATTTTGATGAACACAGTATTGAGGGACTTGTGTGGCAAGGAGTTCCGCGTGAGCAAGCTTGGAATTATGGTATAGTGGGTTGTCTTGAGAATACAATGCAAGGTAATGACCGATCAGACACTGTGGACATTAACATAAATTTAGCAAAGGCTGTTGAGTTGGCTCTAAATAATGGCAAAGATCAAGACTCCGGGAATCAATTTGGTCCAAAGACAGGTGACCCAATGGGTTTCAACACATTTGATGATTTCATGAGCGCAATCAAAGCACAGCTTCAAGCTCTGGTCGAGCTTCTCGTAAATGCTGGAAATATGGCGGATACACTCCGGGCCAAATATCAACCTGTTCCTTATCTCAGTGCATTGATGGATGATTGCGCCGTGAATGGAAAAGATGTAAACGAAGGTGGCACTACTTGGAACTTCAACACTATTGAAGGAATGGGAATTGCTACCCTTGCAGACTCTGTAGCAGCAGTAAAGAAAATGGTATTCGATGAAAAACGTGTATCAATGAGAGATCTACTTCTTGCGATTAGATCGAACTATGAAGGCTATGAGGAACTTCGACAGCTACTAAAATCTAAAACTCCCAAGTTTGGGAATGATGATGACTATGTTGACGACATAGCTCGAGAACTCTCAGTTTTTTGGGCAAAAGAAGCTTTCAAACATGAAAATCTCTACACTGGACGTAAATATAGAGCTGGTTATTTATCTTGGAATTACTATATTCCTCTTGCTCCTCTTACAGCTGCCACACCTGATGGCAGAAGGCGTGGTGAATTTCTCTCAGGAGGTGTAGGTGCTGTCCAAGGAATGGATGCTAAAGGACCAACCGCATCAATTCGATCAGTAGGAAAACTGAGTCTTGAAACAGTTCCCAATGGAGCTTCACACACAATAACAATTAGTCCATCGATGGTTAAAACACCTGAACATATAGAGAAACTTGCAGCACTTCTTCGTGCATATAATGAAGTTGGGGGGACTGCCTTGCAAATTAACGTCATTGATGCCAAAACCCTTCGCGATGCTCAGAAACATCCTGAGGCATACTCCAATCTTATGGTGCGAGTGACGGGATACAATGCATTCTTTACACAAGTTGGTAGAGAATTACAGGAAGAAATCATTACACGAACGGAGCATTCACTTTAATGACTACGACTGGAATCATAACCAACATTCAGCGTTGTTCAACTGAGGATGGACCAGGTATTCGTACTACCGTATTCTTCAAAGGCTGCCCAATGTCCTGTTCTTGGTGCCATAATATTGAAGCAATTGATCCTCAAGCTACTCTTGTGTGGTACGAAGTGAAATGCATCGGTGATCAAGCCTGTGTCCGTATATGTCCCGAAGAAGCTCTTTCGCTTACTCCTCAAGGTTTGAGAATAGATCGAACGAAATGCAAGGTTTGTGGTTCATGCGAGGATGCATGTCCAACAGGTGCTGTCAAAGTTATGGGAAAAGTATGGACATCTGATGATCTTGTTGAGGAACTTCTTAAAGACAAGGTGTTCTTCGAGACCTCGCACGGGGGTGTGACACTCTCAGGTGGCGAAGCAACCTACCAAGCACAGTTTGCATTAGAAGTAGCAAAGGGTCTACAAGAAAAAGGAGTCCATGTAGCACTTGATACTTGCGGATATTGCAGTGAGAAAGTACTACGAAACTTGCTCGTTTATGTTGACTTGGTGCTTTATGACTTGAAAGTCATGGATCCAAAAAAGCACAAGGATTTTACTGGTGTTCCACTTGACACCGTACTTGCCAATGCTCGAATCGTTGCTGAATCAGGGAAACCCATCTGGATTAGAACTCCCATAATTCCTGAACATACTGATGATGAGGAAAATATTCGTGCTATAGCTCGCTTTATACTTGAGAATCTTCCAAGCGTAGAAAGATATGATTTACTAGCATTCAATAGAATGTGCATAGACAAGTATTCATTGTTTGACTTAGAATACCCTCTAAAAGACTATGACCTTATTCCTGAAGAAACGATGGAACAGCTAGCTCAAATCGCTCGTGATGAAGGCGTTGGAAATGTTGTTTGGTCAGGGATGACTCAGAGGCCCAGGAAAGAACTACACATTAACAATCAGGAGGTAAAGACCTGTGGTTGAATCTATTCTGAAACAAGATCTTGTTGATGCTATGAGGACATTTGAAACACCTAAATTCATGGTAACAAAGGATTCCGAGGGAGAACCTAATGTAGTCCCTGTTCTATCATGGACAGTTTATGAAGCTAATACCTTGGTATATGGCGACTTCATGACATACAAATCTAAGCATAATGTAAACAATGGAAATACGCAGTTTTCAATCCTAGTCTTTACAACAGATTTGGATAGTTGGTTGATAAAGGCAAATTTTGAGTCATATCATCGCAATGATGACATTTATGAATTCATTGCGCAGACTCCCCTCTTTCGTTATAATCAATATACAAACGCTCGAGGTGCTGGCGTTGCTGAGGCTATTTGGGCGAGTCAGAAATATGGTATATCAAAGATGACCGTTCTTTCATCATTTCTGAAAGCTAAGCTGGCGGGTCGAAAAGTACCAAGTCATGAAACAGAAGAAGGCAATATGCCTCTAAATGTATTCAAACGTCTATCCCAAATGGCTGCAGTGAAGGTTGTTGCTTTCGTACCTGAGGATGGATATCCTGTTGCTTTTCCTGAGTTTGGAATGATTCCTGTTTCCTCAAACAGAATTGTCATGAAACGAAGAGAGGAACAACGCAGAGGCTATTCACTAACGGATGGTTCGCGAGTAGCCATTTCACTTGTCACCCTTGAACCTGCAGCTTTTCAGCTAAAGGGCACCTTCAGAGAGATTGACGAATCAACCGGTTTAATAGAACTTGATCGTGTTTATACATGCTCTCTCCCAAGACCTGGCTTAAGAGTTGACCTTCCTCTGTTGAAACCAAATATCTAAGTCGATTTTTGTCAGACCAAAATGCTTTTTCTAGGCTCTGAGCGCTTTGCAATTGGTGCCTTAATTGCAAGTTTGGGAGTACAGAGCTAAAGATGGTAGGCGAATCATAGTACGCGAAGCCAAAGCTGATGATGCAAGTCTCTTACATACTGGTTTCAAAGATGTCGTTGAAGAATATGCTTGGCTCCCAACTCTCACCCCCCATTCAAATATTTCAGATTGGGTGAACTGGATAGATAGAACTAGACAT
>JBHLQJ010000064.1:0-12858 GCA_048884945.1 Candidatus Thorarchaeota archaeon
GGTGTTTCTTGGGCAGCTGTTATTACAGGTTGGGAACGTGATGCAAGACAGGAGCTGTTTGAATCCTTACAAGATCATAGCATGGCGTTTCATGATCAGATTGATAGCAAGAAACTTTTGTCTCTCTCAATGCAAGATATCAATTGGATAAGATGGTCTCTGAATCCTGGACTCAGAATGATAATTGGCTCATTTGCAGCTTATAGTATTACAGCCTATGTTCTATGGACCTTCAGTGTAATTCTTGGCTTCATTATGATACTTGGTTTACCAGTTTATCTCTACTTCGCGTTTCGATATGCGCAGATAGTAGAGCCAGTTAGGCGTCTGAGGGCTGAGCGCATGGAAAATCTGACATCAGTTTCTCAAGAAGTCTTTAGAGGGATTGAAGTAGTCCGTGCATTTGGGTCTGAACAAAGAGAGAAGGAGAAATTCAGTGATACAAGTTTGAAATATGCTCAATCTGTCGAGAACGAAGGTCGTCTTTCTGCATTCTTCTATCCTCAGATGATACTCATTCTGATTACAACGGGATCTTTCCTTTATGGATCAATTCTACTTCTTTCCAATACAATTACTGTTGGTGATTTGGTTCAGATTCTCACTTTACTCCTTGCGGTAGATGCGCAGAATTTCATGTTTCCAAGAAATATTCTACTGATACGAGGAGCTTTTGTGGATGCACAAAGAATTATTGACCTTCTTAACTGGCAAGACCCTCTGACTGAGCCAGAGATTTCTGACAGATTGCCTGATTTAGCGGGGGACATAGTTTTTGAGAATGTATCATTTCAATATCCTGTTTCGAATGGAAAAGGAACCAATGCTCTAAGAAATGTTAGTTTTAAAATACCGCGCGGATCAAGAGTTGCATTGATTGGTGGACCCGGTGGAGGTAAGAGCTCAGTACTGAAATTGCTTCTTCGCTTCTATGATCCTAATGAAGGGCGAGTAACTATTGGCGGTACTGATCTTCGTGATGTGCCATCTGAGATTGTAAGGAAAACAGTCGGATTGGTAGAACAGGATGTATTTCTCTTTAGGATGTCTATTAGAGAAAATATTGCATATGGGTGCGATAATCCTTCAAGCGAAGCCATCATCAATGCAGCAAAGAGGGCGCAAGCTCATGAATTCATAATGGAAACTCCGTCTGGATATGACACTATTATTGGCGAACGAGGAATGACTCTCTCAGGAGGACAACGTCAACGACTTGCTATCGCTCGTGCGCTTATCCATAATCCTTCAATTCTCCTTCTTGACGACTCCACAAGTGCAATTGATGCGCGAACAGAGTATTTGATGAGACGTGCACTTGATGAAGCAATGGTCAATAGAACCAGCATTACTGTGACCCAGAGGTTGAGAACTTTAATAGAGTCGGATCTAGTGATGATAATTGACAAGGGGCAACTCATAGCTTTTGGTCCTCATGAGGAACTTTTGAGAGAATCAAACCATTACAGACGAATATTCGAACAACTTCCTGAAACTCGAAAGATGCTTGAAGCTGCTCAACTCGCAGGAGGTGTCTTGAGATGAGCGATCAACATCATTCCGAATCAAGAAAAAAGAAACGAAGTCGCCCAATTGGACTTCTTTTACGCCGAATGGGAGGTTACTTCTCAGGTTTCCGAAGGATTGTCATATCTGGTGCAATTCTCGCAATACTTGCAAGCGCTATTGATGCAATCAGTCCAATAATCCTATCCCAAGGTATAGATGCGACACTTGCTGCAACTAATGCTGCCAATATTGTAGTCACCCTCACACTTGTCTATCTTGGATTACGTTTCGCATCATGGATTGCTGGATCCTTCTATATTCAAGTGATAGCAAAAGCTCAAGCTGGTTTTGTCAATAAAGTACAGGAAGATACATACTCACACCTTATCGATGCGGATCTCTCATTTCACAAGGGTGAACAAAGTGGAAATGTGACTTCGCGTGTGACTTCAGATACTGATGATTTAAGCACAGGTTTCGAGGTATTGATGGATATTGCTAGCCAAGTAGTTTTACTTGTTGTCACTTTCATTGTCTTATGGATTACATCTCCTATTGTTGCAATGACATCGCTGATTACAGTACCTGTTGTGATAGTAATGTCTGTACTCTATGGAACTGTTGGACAAAGAACAATGCTCGCAACACAGAGAGCATATGGTATGGTATCTGGTCAAATTGCTGAGAGCCTAAGTGGGATTCAAATTGCAAAAGCATTCAATCGAGTTCGTGAAACCAACAACCAACTTCTCGAGCTCAATAATATATCATACAAGCATAATTTCCGATTGACATTATTCTTTACATTTCTCTTTCCTACCGTTGGCGCAATGAGTGTGTTTATTTTAGCGGCTGTTCTGTTTGTAGGAGCAGGATTGGTTACTGGAACTGCAGCTGTACTTAGTATCGGAGAGCTGTTCCTCGGAATTATATTAGTGCAGCGCTTCATGTTCCCACTTTTGATACTTAGCCTACAAGGTGCCCAGATTCAAGCCTCTCTTGCCGCTATGGATAGGATATCTGATGTTATAGATGCCAAACCAACTTTGAGAGAAGTACCTAATGCAGTCCCTCTCAGGCAATCAAGTGATGGGATTACCTTCGAGCACGTGACATTTTCATATGTTGATGGAACTGAAGTACTCAAGGATGTGAGTTTTGAGATAGAACCTGGAACTACTGTTGCAATCGTTGGAGCAACAGGAGCAGGAAAAACCACTATTACAGCATTAATCAACAGATTCTATGATCCTCAAGAAGGTACAATCTTGATTGGTGATCAAGATATCTCCAAAGTAACTCTTCGTTCTCTTCATGACTCAGTTGCTCTTGTTTCTCAAGAGCCCTACTTGTTTGATGGAACAGTCATGGAGAACATAAAGTATAGCAAACCTGATGTTTCTGATGATGAAATCATGCAGCTTTGTAATCTAACGCTAGCTTGTGAGTTTATAGAGACTCTCCCAGAAGCTTATGACTCTCGCATCTTGGAGGGAGGAAAAAATATTAGCTCAGGTCAAAGGCAGATGATTACAATAGTCAGAACGTTAGTGGCTAATCCAAGGATATTGATTCTCGATGAAGCGACAAGTAGACTTGATGCATACTCTGAATCTCTTGTACAAACAGCTCAGGAACGGTTGTTCTCTGGAAGAACTACAATCGTAATTGCTCACCGTCTTAGTACAATCGCAAACGCCGACAAGATATTAGTTTTTGATAAAGGAAAGTTAGTAGAAGAGGGTACTCATCAAGAACTCCTACAGATGAAAGGATTCTATCAATCTCTTTACAAGACATATTATGCTCATCAAGGCATAGAAGAGATTGATGCTAATATTGTTGAAATGACTGACATGACAACAGAATCCGCGGCAATCTCACGAGTCGAGTAGCTCTAGTCATTCTTCATTTATTTTGTACTTTCTTGCTCATTATATCTGATAATGTTAGATGAATTGACTCTCGTATTGTAAGGAGTTTTTGCGGAATGATTTCCTTAATTCTATTCTCGCTGCAGATAGTTTCATGACTTAGTCCTTCAATCAATGGACGCGCAATTGAGGCTTGAATTGGAGTGATCAAGTCGACCCAATAGCTGCTTAACCTTGGTGTCAGTAGAGGAATAGGAAACGCAATTCTCCTTGCCAATCCAGCCTCTTTAGTGTATATTCTCATCAAATCATAATAAGTAATGATATCAGGTCCGCCTATGTCAAATGTTTCTCCAATAGTTTCTGGTTTTTCCAGACACCCAACAAGATACAACACAGTGTCCTGAATCGATATTGGCTGAGTCTTTGTTCTGACCCATCTGGGGGTTATCATTACAGGTAGTCTATCTACGAGAAAACGCATTATCTCAAATGATGCAGATCCGGGTCCAATAATCATAGCTGCTTGAAAAGTGGTGACTGGTGTTTTCGAGGTACGGAGTATCCTGTCTACTTCTTTTCTAGACAGAAGGTGTTTGCTCAAATGGTCTTCTTCTTTACCAAGACCGCTCAGGTAGATGATACGTTTGGTTCCGAGTTTATCTGAAAGCGTTGCAACGTTCCTAGCTGCTGTTCTGTCCATGTCCTTGAAGTCCTTTCCTGAATACATAGAATGTACTAGATAAAAGACTACATCACAATCTCTCATGGCACGTTCTAGCTCATCAGTATTGAAGACATCAACCCGAACAGGATTTAGATTCGGATGATTTTTCCATGATTGTTCTTCTAATTTACTTCTTGTTCTCCACCCCGCGCGCACGCAATATCCTTCACTAAGCAATTTTGGAACAAGCCTTGATCCCACATATCCAGTTGAACCCAGAACCAAAATATTATTCATTTCAATCCCAGCAGAGTCAAAAATGATATCAAATCTTGTGATTTCACAGATTGAATGCTATTGTTCGTAGAATTCTCCCAGGGCGCTTTCGAGTGAAGCCGCTTTTTCTTCAGTTAATTTACCTTCGGACTCCCAGAGAATTTTTCCCTCTTTATCTAACAAATACAAGTAGATGGTTTCTTCAGTCACAATATCAAGAGCTTCTTTGAAGGCGTCCTTATCGATATACAATGTGATTGTTCTTGCTCGTGTATCTCTTGATGAGATTCCAGCTCTCATTCCGCCATCGATAAACCTCCTGTAAAGCGCATTCATTTTTCGAATGGTTGGAAGCTCATAATAATCAAAATCCCTGTACATTTCTGCTAATGATTCTAGAAACGGAACCCAGCTATCTACAACACTCTGTTGCCATTGTTGAAATGCAACCATTACAAGATTCAACTCTCCTCTAAGTTGAGCTGGTAACTTCATGGCTTCGCGATTCAAGTTCTCTGCATTCATTTGCGGGAACATTTTCATAAAACTCACATCTATTTGTATATTAACAATTGTTATCAATCTTCGGGTGAGTATATTCCAAAGGATTCATCTTTGCAAATGCAGTAATTGATGAGAGGAATCATGATGGATATCAACCCAGAAGTAAAGAAGCGCATTAGCAAGGTTCTTGATTCACAGAGAATTGCAGTTCTTGGTACTTCAAACAATAATGAGCCTTATTCATGTCTTGTTGGCTTCGCAATAAGTGATGACTTCAGAGAACTTGTCTTTGCTACCATGCGTCAGAGACTGAAATACAAGAATATGGTGGCGAATCCACGAGTCACACTGATGATTGACGATCGAGACTCGCAGGCTAGTGACTTCAATGATACAACCTCAATTACCATTGTCGGGTCTGCACAGGACATGGAAGAACCTCAACGTGAAAAATATGCATCTATGTTGCTGCATCGCCATCCAGCGTTAACTGAGTTCGTAAACTCTGAGGACTGCGCTATCATGCGAGTAACTATTGATAAAATCTACCTTGTTAGTGAATTCGAATCAGTGGTAAAGCTAGGTGTTTGACATCTTCTATATTTTCTAGAGTATTTCCTCACAGACGATATCTGTAAGATGCAGTTAATTACCTCTGAGAAACTAGATTCCAGATGAGTTTGCATTCAAAAGAAATGATATTTTTTCATAATTTTTTAGTCGATAAGAATCCTTTAGTAGCATGAAATCCTACTGAAACTAGGTGGGCGTCCGCGAAGAATCTTGGTACTTCTTCCATTAGTACCACACCCAACTGATTCTTCATTGTCGTCCACCCCTTTTGAAGTCATATTATTTCAAATCCCCAAATAGACTATAGCGGAGATGGAGGACAAAGGTTGACCAATTCCATCTATTTCCTTAGGCATGCAAAAACAAAGGTAGATCTATCGGTGCCTGTGAGGGAATGGTCAATAACAGATGAAGGACTAGCTCTTACCAAAGAACTTGCCAAGTCAGAAAAACTCAGTTCAATAGATGGAATCATTCACTCAAGCGAACCTAAGGCGCAACAAACTGCTGAGGCTTTTGCAGAAGGTCTTGATGTTCAAATGTATCAGCTCTCTGGTTTTGATGAACTAAGGCGCGAGCATGGAGGCGTTCTGTCTGAAGAAGAATATCGGGATCGTGTTCGAAAGACACTAACAAATTTGGATGAAAATGTTGTTGGCTGGGAGTCTGGATCTTCGGCTCTTGAACGATTCGAAGACGCAGTTAGAAAGGTAGACATTATGTTTCATCAAAAGAATATCCTTGTGGTTTCGCATGGTATTGTACTCACTCTCTACTTTAGTAAATTGAAAGGATTTCTTGACATCGCCTTTGAACGATGGAGCCAATTGGAGTACCTTACCTGGGGTCTCGTGAGAGACAATCGTGTTCTGGTTGATATAGTCTAACAACCTAACCTTTTTGAATAATAATAATGTAGAAATCGAAGTGATTTGACATGACAAAGGTCACCAAGAAGATGATAACATCATTTTCAAAATTCAAGTCTGAATGGGAAGATGATGCGGATAAACCAGAAAATACAATCATTTACTACCTGATTGCTGCTCTCAATATTGAGAAAGATCCTGACCTCGCTGATGCAATGATGACAGTTGTAGTGTCGAAGAAAGACTGCATTGAAGATGGTGGATCTCCATCTGGATTGAAGCTTGGTAAGAGCGCGAAGTACTTCGTTGGCCAGTTCAAGAAGAACAAGAACATTGCACGCTCATATGTTGGTGGCACCCCTCAAAATGGCTACAAGATCAACAACGACCAACTTACTATGACTGTAACTAAGAAACAGGAACATGGAAAGGGCTTGAAGATCTTCATTGATAGCGGTGGAAAGGACATGGACACGCCAGTGCAGCTACAACAGAACAATGAAGGGCAATGGAAACTAACAGAGTACAGCTCCATTTGTACAGGCGTTCGGAAAACTCCTGAAGAAGAAGGTGATTTCTAGTTCTCAGCGGGTCAACGCGACCCGAACCCTCTTTTTTTATTGTCTATTCTTTCTGAAGAATTTCTAGCAGGTGAAAAACATCAGGACAAGCACCAGTACTGCTTGATTGAACTTCAATATAGCGAATTATTCCTCTTTTATCGATGACGAAGATTCCTCGTTTTCCATATCCTTCATCTGGAACGAAGCAGTCGTATTTGAGAGTAACATTGCCTGGTGGATCATGGTCTGACAGAATTGGAAAGCCAAGACCACTAAGACTTTTTGACCACCCTCTATTCTTGGCAACTGAATCCATATTAATTCCCAAGACTTGAGTATCTAGTTCTTCAAATCTTGTCAAGTTGTCTGCATATAGTAGAAGGTAATTCTTACACGAATCATTGAGATCTCCAGGATTCAACGCTAAGAGTACATTGCGCTTTCCTTTGAAGTCTGAAAGGTGTATAATTTGTCCATCTTGGTCAGGAAGCTCAAAATCGGGAGCTTTCTCCCCAATATTAAGGCAAACATTCTGTTGGCGTAACAGCATTTTCATCACCATTTAAAGTTCATTAACTATTGTTAATATCCTTTTGCATATGTTCCGTGGCTTTTTTAGTACGCTTTATAAGTAACCATAATACTTATATATTGTAATAGTATTACAAAATACGTGACAACTGTAAGCAACACTTTGAGGTTGTCTGCAGTTGGAGAGGAGATACAAAAACCATGGCTGGTGAAACAGCGAACAACGAGTCCTTCGCACGACGAGGGAACGGAAATCCGGGACTCAAAACGCTTGATTCCCTGTACTACGACTATGCTCGGATAAGATGAGCAGGATTGGAGGTGAAGTGTAATGGCACTCGCAAAAACTGATAAGAAGAAGCTAAACTATGGAAAGAAGCTTCAAAGCACCGAAGCACTGGCTTATGCCTACCTCTATAACAGGTAGAGGTCGTAGCATCAGCCATGCGGATCAACCTATAATGAGGTTGTGCCCGTGTTTGGCATGGGCACACTCATTCTAATTTTTCAAAGCTTGTTATTTTTCTAGGGTGGTTTTATACCCTAAATGATACACTAAAAGATATGGAGGCGCAACTTAACGCTCGTACCCCAGCATATCTGATCTATGATACACGGGGTTATCCGGAAAAAGATGTTGTGTACGAGGCAGCTGTCAACATCGCAGATGAGATTATGGAGGGGCTCAATAAATTGACCTATTCCAACACAATTGAAACTGCTATGCTTCTTATTACTGGGCGAGGTGCTCATCTCATTCTCTTTGCGAGGTCATTTGAAAAGGAGCTCATTGATCCAGCATTCAGGAGCACACTCAAGAATGTTACATATGACTCTGAAACTGGATACATACAACGATATGTGATACCAATTCTTGATGTAGATTGCTCCACAAAATCTGAATAATTGATACACCAATGATACAGCTTTATGGTAGAGTTCTTATGTTACTATACATGCTTACAAGTTTGGTGTCCATATCAATGAAACTTGAACGCTTCATGCTTGAACGATTCCAGTCTGAGTGGGAGCATCACGTTGCTTACAATCTGAGCGAGAGTGGAGTCGAGCCATTACATGTCAAAGATCTTCTTGACACAAGTGAGTTGAAAAATCGCCTACTCGACCTCCAACTTGGATATTCCCAAACAAATGGTACAATTCCTCTTCGTGAAGCCATCTCATATCAATATCGTGGAACAACATCTGCTCATATTCTTGCCACATCAGGAGGAGCTGAAGCCAACTTCTTAACCACATGGTGGCTACGCAGAGAAAATCCTGAGCGTAATGAGCTTGTTTTCATGGTACCCAACTATATGCAAATGGGTGGAATTTGGAAGAATCTCGGTGGGAAGGTGATTCCCTTCAAACTCAAGATGGAGGGCGGCAAATGGATCCCAGATATTGAAGGCTTGAAAGCTGCGGTTTCTAAAAACACTGCTGCTATTGCAATTTGTACACCCAACAATCCCACTGGTAAAATCTTATCCAATGATGACCTACGTTCAATCGTTGACATTGCCAATGCACATCAAGCATGGATTGTATCAGATGAAATCTATCGTGGTGCGGAGCTTCAAGGAAACAAAGCTCCATCGATGCACAAACTCTATGATAAGGCCTTGATTACTTCAAGCTTGTCAAAGGCATATGGTCTTCCCGGTCTCAGAATAGGTTGGGTTGTCTGTCCAACACCTGAAGTTGCTTTGGAACTCTGGACTTATTCCGACTACACAACCATCTGTCCCGCAAAAATGAGTGACTGGTTGGCGACCTTCGCTTTACAGCCTGAAATTCAAGCTGCTATTGAGAAACGGACAAGAAAAGTGATTCGAGGGAACTGGGCCATCATGGAGAAGTGGATTGCTTCTCACTCAGATCTTATGACCGTGGTACCTCCTGAGGCAGCTGCAATCTGTTTCATCAAAATGAAGGATGGCATCAACTCGCTGGATTTTGTCTTGCGAGTCCGAGATGAAAAGAGTGTGCTCATTTCACCTGGTGAGCACTTTGACATGCCCGGTTTTATTCGAATTGGCTTTGGCAGCGATAAAGAGTACCTTGAACCTGCATTACAGAGAATTAGCGAACTCCTTGAAACATACTAGCAGTTTTCTCGTACTTCTATTGCACTTTTGACCATAGCAATATATTAAAATCAATTATGAATCACTTTTAGATAAAAATAAGCTCTTATAATACTTAATAATCGAAAGCCAGTTAATTGATGGTTTCTTCAATCATTTACTGACCTTTCATCGTCTAGATACATTGAACGTATATTTTGAATATTATTGTATCATATACAAAACTGCAGTCGAATCAAGACTGCAGGATGCAAGACAAAATGGCAACCGAGGCGAAAAAGCCAGAAACCAAGCACACGCCTGAAGAGCTCAAGGAGAAAGAGAAACGTGAGCTAACACTTCTGGTGGAGCTGGCTAGGATTTACTATGATGGTCCGTGATGGAACGCAAATGAGAAGATGGAAGTGTAAGAACATTGTCGGAGTCTGATATAGAAGATGAGAATATACTAGGACATTTTCAAGAAGCCCTATATAGAGCAGAGGTCTCTCAAGAATTCAAACCATCACTTGGTGTTGAGTATGCATGCTTGAGATTTATGATGCTTGAGCCTCAAAACACGACAATGTGGAATGCATTAGCCTTAGTATACATGGTGTCTGATCGTGCAAGCGATGCAGCCGATGCTATTGAGAAGTCTCTTGATATCGATACATCAAACGCTTGGACGTGGACTATTTGGGGTGATCTTCTTAGACAGGAGGGCAAGCTATCTGAAGCAGAACAAGCATATCGAATGTCGATGGAGCTAGATCCGAATGACAAACACACTGCACGTCATTTGGCAGCATTATACTCGTTGAGAAATGCTCACCCCGAGGCACTTGAATTACTCCAGATGTTAATCTCAAAAATGCCAAATGATCAAGAGATATGGGACTTTTACTCTTCCTGTCTTAAACGGATGAAGAGATAGCTATTCATTGTGTCTGAAATCGTCTGCTAGGTTGCTTCCAAGACTCTTCTTTGTAGCTATATACGTAGTGGCAAATGCAGACAGAAAGCTCAAGAGAATAATTCCTGAGAGAAGTGGCAGTGGTAAGACTAAGATGACTGGGAGTTGAAACCAAACAATCTCCGTTGTACTACCAAGAAACGCAAGAGGAATTTGAAGCAGCAGAAGAGACAAGAACAGTCCAACCATCAATCCTATCAGAATCCCTAGAAGCAAACCTATGCCTGTATCCATGAGAACGGAACGCACAATTGAAGAGTTGGGTGTACCAAGTGCTCTTAGTATTGAGAATTGCTTCTGAAGTCGTCGATTTTTAACTATTGAAATGATCATGAGTCCTGCAGTTAGATAAATGAGTGAGAATAATAGGTTTAGAGTATAAACTCCATAGATTGATTGACCCGTTCGAGAATCTAAAACTTGATCAATGTCTTCTTGAGCCGAGATGACCTCTTCGGAAGTGAAATTGGCAATGGTTCTGATATCATTCATTACTCTGGTGTAATTAGTATCAGCGGCGAGGTCAATGTAGATTTTATTCACACGAGTCGTATTGAGAATGTTATGGACATAGCTAATATTCATAATGAGAAAATCGCGAATGTCTTGTTCTCCAGGGAAATAGCTCACACTTCTTGTTGCGTAGTCAGTAGACATCACATCGACAATAGAACAATTAAGTTCATGATTATGATTATCAACCTGAATTACTACACTCACAGAATTGTTATAGATCGGTCTTCCTGTCATATATTGCTGCACTGGCATGAATGAGCTGATTACATTAGTTTCATCTGTAGCAAGAAGTGGAATTGATTCAGAAGGACTCCCACTTAATGCGAAATATGGCAATAAGAAAGCTGAACGAACCCAACTCACAGGATCTATCCCATAAATCGGGACTGACATGTTAACTAAAATAGGCTCATAAAGCCCAGACGCTTGAAGATACAAAGTACGACCATAGATTTTCAATAATGCACTTACACTATTGACTCCCTCAATGGCTTCAATTTCAGCCACAATATCATTGGTGACATTTCTGAGGTTTTCGTCCACATTGATAACAATATCAGCTCCAACATTGTACATGAACAATTCTTCCATATGATTTGAACCAGTAGCTGAAGATAGCGTTGAAAAGAAGGCGGCCGTAAAAACTAGTCCAATAAACATTACACCCATGGCTTCGCTTTTCTTTCCCATGATGGCATTCCTAGATATAATCCGTGCTCCCACAACTCGCGAGGTACTATGGAATAGATTGAGAATCTTTGATTTGACAAATGCAGTTGGTATTGAGAGGATTCTCGAGATCGAAACTATAAAGATACCAAACATAGCTATAACCAATGCTGAAAAGAGCACAATTTCAGTGGGTGACACTCCTCCTGAACCAAGCGTTGAAAGAAGTGGAAATCATAGGATTCCTGATACACTGAATCCTATGATTTCAGTCATTGGTATCTTAATCATTTCCTTCCCTATGAGCGATTGCTTCTCGACTACGGAATGAGCTTCCTCTGGTGTCATTAGAAGCGCATTGATTGCTGGTGGCAGTGAAATTACAAAACCAACAATGAAAGAAAAGACAAAGACAATAGCAACCGAAGTCGGTTCAAGTAACAAGATGAATGTAGATAGTTCTTCTTCGCTAAAAACTAGAAGTTGTTTTACACCACCTGAGAGAATAGCAGCTATTGCACCTGTTATAATCGCTCCTAAACTACCTATAATCCCAGTTACAAGGGCTGTTGACATGATCCAACCAAATGACTGCCACCCCGACGACCCTCTTGTGATTAAAGTACCTGTGTCACGTCTACGCCGGTCTTCCATTAGCTTTGAGTTATAGAATAGGAGCATCACTCCCATAACGACGCTTGGAATTGAAAATGATAGAGAGAGAACGGTCATGGTGGAAGCCCAAGTATTGTATCCATAAACAATACTTAGAATTTTGAATTCAGCTACCCTTGCGTAGGGAAGTGTGCGTTGCTCTATTCTCTTTTTCACATCCGATAGAGATGATTCAACAATGCTCGGAATGCCATGAATGATGAAATTTGAATCAAACTTTGTCCAAACACTGTAAAAAACATCATTTGCTGACTGCAAGCCTGCATCAGCGAACTCAGATACAAGTCCTTTACGTGTTGTGACCATTCGAAGTGATGTAATTCGATTCCCACTAGAATCACGATGATCACTATAAGCACTGGTGGTGAAAATTCCTACAACCAAGTAAGACGCGTTGTATCGCTGCAGTGTGTAATTGTTATCACGAGCTAGTATCTCAGCAACATAGACATCTCCAAGCTCTAGTCCAAGATAATTCGCCCATTGCTGTTCTAAATAGCATGATGTGTCATTCAGACTTGCTAACTCTGTTACCAGTTGAACCAGTTCTGGGAATTCATCAAAGATTGAATCATCCACTCCAAGGT
>JBHLQJ010000065.1:0-12764 GCA_048884945.1 Candidatus Thorarchaeota archaeon
CGCTTATTCTACATTCAAAAAAGGTGAAACCAAAATAAAAGAAGCATTAGAAGGAATCACTTTCGAGGAGCTAGAAACCTACACAAAACAAGGCGTCTATCAAGGAAGTGATGAGATTTTCCAATGTTCCTATTGTAATGCTCAATACAGACTGAGGGTGCTACGCGTTACTGAAGATGGAAAGGTTGAATGTCAGAACTGTGGTGTTCTTTCAAATCCCAAGGAAGTTAGTTAAGAAGAGAGAGCTGTTGCACACGATTCATAAGGCGCTTTTAATCGCCACTGCACTATGTCTGGTTATGTTCGCGATCTAACCGCTAACGATTATGAGCATGTCAAAATCTTATGTGAAACAATATGGGAAGGTAACGACTATGTTCCAGATATTTTTCATTCATGGATAGACAATCCCAATGGACGGACCATTGGATTATTTGATGGTAGCGAGCTGTTAGCGATCGGTAATCTTGAAAAAATTAAGGACACTGATATTGCTTGGATTCAAGGACTTAGGGTGAAAGATGGTCATCGAGAAAAGGGATACGCTACAGTCATAACATCTGACCTAGTCAGGCATGCTAAATACCTCGGCATCAAACATCTATGGTATGCAACCAGTTCCAAGAATGAAGCATCGATGAGGGTTGCAGAGAAATGTGGATTTCATATTGCAGATAGTACAGGATACTTCCGCATGTACAAACCATACCCTGACCATTCCAAACCAAGCCAAGGTATTGTACCTCTCGTAGTGGGTCCAGAACGGCTCTTTGAACTATTAACAATAAATCAGGAATTGGTGGAAAGTCGTACTTTTCCACTTGCATGGCATTTCGAATTTAAAACTCTAGATGGCCTTAATAGGCTGCTAGAGAATGCGGTTACAAAAATAGTAATGGATGATTCCGGAAAGGCGCAGGGACTTTACTGTTTCGTAGAGAGGAAGAGAAAAGATGAACGGACAGCGGCATTCACAGTTTTTGCATCAGACCGAGCTGTATTCGTTGATATCATGTCTAGAATGATAGATGAAGCTGAAACAATAGACGCAGATCGAGCAGTATTCTTTCTTAGTCCAAGAGTTGCTGAATGGGCGTTGGGTTTAGGTTACGTTGAGGACGAATTCATCGGTCGCAAGTTCTTGCTCTATGAGGTGAATCCAAGCATAAGTGGTTAAAGAAAGAAAAAAGGCTGGAATGACCAGCCTGTTTTAACTTGGTCTGAAATGAGCTCTCACGTTAGGTTGAATAAAATAGAAAATACAGATTAGACTAAGACCTACTCCTGGCCAGTTTTCTCCTACTGCATAAAGAACGATTGCGAATATTGTAAATATCACTGCAATCAACCACCCAGTGTAGTCTTGTTTCAGTACTAAGAAGTAGATTCCAAACCCAATCAGGGCGAGAACTGCACCTAAGAGAGATAACTCATTCTCCCAAATTGCATATTCAATGCCTCCAACTACTAAACCAGTAATTGATTCAAGTAGTACAAAAAATGCGGCATATGTCACTTCTTTTGGTCGTGCACCTGCAGTTGTACCTGCATCAGCCATCGGAATTTCTGTCATGGTATATCACCATAGATTACAGACAATTCACGATGGGTAATATTACTCTTTCGAGATGTACTAAGTTTCTGGTTCATCTTCATATTCATAGAGAATTGACCAGTTGGGAGCATAATGGATAGGTTCGAGGTCTCTTGCTTCCAGTTCGAGCACTTCAACCTCTGCTACAATCTTCCGGAGCGTGTATGACTTGACACCCTCCCACGTAAGGAAGTCACTAAGGTTTCGAGAGAACTCACCTTGGTATCTTCCACACCTGCCCCCACAGAACACCTTGGTTTCTTCTCGGATCTCTAGAACACCTTCACACCACTTGCAGACAGCTTCCATTCCATGAACATGCAATCGACCGTTGATTAGTTGAACAAAGAGAACTGTTTCGTCGAAGTCGATGACGCCCCATTCCCCGTCTTTGCTAGTTGTCTTTTGCCAGAGCTTCCTCACAGGTTTTTGCCGTTTCATCAGTGGTTCAGATGAAGTGGTCATAACCCTCGGACTAGACTTGGTCTTTTTCTCTTTGACTTCACCGAAATCTGAGAGTCTAGTCTGAAAGCTCCGCTTCATGTCCTTATGTATCTGAGAGGCATTGATAAACTTCTATCACTTTGGCAAAGCTTGGAGTAAGTTGAGGGAATAGTTTCCAATTAGACAGAAAATATTTCAAGAAGGAAATGCTTCATTCGAGCTATAGGAGGATTGTGATTGCAAATTCCAGATTCTTTTCTCTTGATGATTATGATGCTTGTGCTTGTCATATTCGTGGTGTTGTTCATATTGTCTGGATTAATGGTGCTTAAGGAGTGGGAACGTGTTGTAATCTTTCGCCTTGGAAGGTATCATGGGATAAAAGGTCCCGGGATAATTTGGAAGACTCCAATTTTTGACCATGTTATCTTGAAGGCATCCCTACAAGATCAATCGACGGATGTAGACACTGGAAGATACATTTCATCCGAGGATTCCACTCGAAGAGTGGAAGGCATAGTTGCATGGAGAATTGATGATCTTAAGAAGTATGCACTCAGCATAGACAAGCATCAGCAGTCTATAGCGACTGCAGTTCACCATCATGTGCTAAAAGTTGCCGAGTCAATGATGAGTGAGGCAGTCTATATGGATGTTGATGAATTGAACTCAGAAGTTAAAGCAGCACTTGAACCCACCTTTTCTAAGTGGGGACTCAAAATAATCAAAATCGACCTTCATACAGCTCCATATTTTGGATGAAATGAAAGGTTAACTTGTTAACCCTGTTTTTCAGCCTTTCCCTAAAATTCAATATAATCTTACTAGAGAGGGCATACCCAGTTTCTGAGTCGACGAAAATCTGGAAAATCATATGCAGATAAACTGATTGACATACCCGTATTCTGAGTATGGATTTTTCTCATTCTGAAATTCCAGCAAGGTATTTTGCTATCTTCTTTCTTAGATCCAAATCATACCCCTTCAGGATTGCGACATCTTCCATCTGAGGAGACCCACCACCATGGAGACCTGCAACTGCAACAACACCTCCGATAGATGAGCACAACATGTCAGAGAGAGCTCGATAGAGCTTATAGACATCCTCGGCAGGAACATCCTCTTTTCGCTTAATGTACTTCTGAAGGAGTGGTCCAATTTCCTTATCATAGAAGTCTGCCTCGTGAGGAAGTGTTGCTGGCAGTCCTCCTGAAAGGTCAGCTAGGATCTCAAGTTCATGATAGTAATTCTTTCCTGCATGCTTGCGGCCGACATTGCAGAATACTGCATCTGGAATCATGGTACCTGAATCATCTTTCGTAGCAGTGTGTGCAGCTGCAATACCTGCAGCATATACAAGCTCGCTAACACTAATCAGATCTGCAAGTTTCGACTGAACGTGTTTTTTATCCTCGATTCCACTATACTCACTCACTAATGCACTGAAGCCGAGGATAATTTCTGAGCTCGCTGGTTTGCAGCCGGTGTAACTGTGTCGATGATAGAGAGCAAATAGAAGTGCCGCCCATCCTCCGAAGGCATGCTCTCCTTCATACCCACCAAGAAATACCCGCTCGTTTGGAATAAAGACATCATCAAAGATTATGAAATTCTCTACATCTCCAACCTCGCCGAAAGGACAAGAGAAGTGCTCTCGCTTGTGACTCGACGCACGAGTTACTAGTTTAACACCATCCCAATCTCCCGGGACTGCAAATGCAACTGAGTACGCATCTTCTTGAGGAGTCAGCATTCGTGTTGGGAGAACAATGATTTCTTCTGCAACGGCTGCTGCAGTTATATGATTCTTGGCACCTCGGACTACTATGCCATCATCTCGATGTTCAATGACTCGTAAGTATAGATCTGGATCAGCTTGCTCGTGAGGTCTCAAAGCCCTGTTGCCCTTGACGTCAGTCTGAGCGCAGCTACCAATGATGCTATTCTTTTGCCAGTAATTTAGATATTTCAGGAATCTCTGGTTGTAGGGCCGACCGGTCATTGCTTCTGCTCTATAAGTGATGATGGATAGTGCATTCATTGCATCAATACCCATACAGCGAAAAACACAACCACCAGTTTGACGGCAGATTTTTCTCGTTAGCTCTTGCTTCTTAAGCAAGTCATCAACACTCTGATGAATATTAGTGAAACGGTTAATTGTACCAAATTCCTGAGACTTCACCTCAAGTAAGTCCTTGAACTCGGGATCCTTAACTTTGTCCAATGTCAGAGCCATGACTCCTGCGACCGCTTGTAGTCGCGGGTCATCACGTCTTACATTTTCGCCGTTGATTATCACATTAGGCTTCATTTGATAGAGTTTCTGTAGATATTCTTCTCCTGTCCGCATCTAAATCAACCGAAAGACATAGTGAAATCTGGTACTTAACTTAAACGGAAAAAAGGGAATTTGCGATTTGTAGTCCATTTGCTTCTACAATTAGCCGAATGTGGATACTGAGGATACAATAGCATGAAACTTCGTTTAGGAATAAGATTCGACAATTCATTAAGAATACCTCGACAAAATAAGAAACGCTCTTAAGTAGGACTTGAGGAGAAGCAGCAAGAGGAGACATTTCTTGGCTGATTATCTTGATAGTCTGAAAGGAGAGATTGTTACTATCACCAAGACACTTGACAAGTTCTTTAGTGATAAAATCGAGCAGGTGACACCACTTGGTTCGTGGCATAAGCAATATTACTCGAATATCAAGGAGTACATCATGCGGGGAGGAAAAAGGCTTCGTCCAGTTCTTGTCCTTTTAGGATACAAAGCTATCAAGGGCGATACAGTGCCCAAGAATGTTTACACCGCGGCCTTGTCCGTTGAAATTTTGCATAATGGATCACTTCTACATGATGACCTTATTGACCACGATGAAACCAGAAGAGGAGGCAAGACATTCCATGCAACCTATCGAGACCTCTACTTTGACAGGACCAAGGATGAGAAGGCATCATTTAATCATGGAATGACAATGGCAATTCTTGGTGGCGATTCTCTGATTAATCTCGGTGCGTCTGCCATTACGGCAGCCAATTTGGATCCGGATGTGTCCTCACTATGTCATCATCTCTACGAGTTTGCATTCCAACACCTTGTTGATGGTGTCCTATTAGAGATGAATATGATACACGACAAAGCTGCAACCTCAGAAACCTACCTTCAGATGGTTCGAATGAAGACTGCTGTCCTCTTCGACCGTTCACTTATGATGGGTGCAGCAGCAGCTCGAGCAACGAAGTCTCAACTGAAGGCTCTTGAGGAGTTTGGAATCAAAGTTGGTCAGGCTTTTCAGGTACAGGATGACATTCTTGGATCATTTGGTGTTGAAGAAAAACTTGGGAAATCTGTTTCTGGTGATATCAGAGAAGGCAAAAAGACAATGCTTGTTTTTGAAGCATATGCTAGAGCAAATGATAAACAGAGGAAAGAACTTGACAACCTATTGGGTAAACCAGATATCACTGATCAAGAGATTGAACGCGTGCGTGAACTATTTCGTAAAACCGGAGCACTAGAATCAACACAAAAGAAAATGACGCAACTTCTAATCGCAGGTCAAAAAGCGCTTGACAAAGCATAACCGACTCTAGACACAAAATACAAGGAGTTCCTCATAGGTCTCTCAGATTTCCTTGTCCAACGAGATTTCTAGATTTAATTATAATGACTCATAAGGGCACAGTTTTATTGCTATCAGATTCGGACTAGTTGATTCTGATGACTTATAGAATGCGGAATTACCATTTTGACACAGACCTCGATGATGCTAGGATATTCCTTGGTGAAATTTTCAATCTTACAAAAAAACTCTATACTTGGGTCCCTACAAGATTAGAGAACGAGAGACATGGCCCTTGTGGATCTGAAGAACACCGTGAGGACGATTCCAAACTCAGAATTTGGGAATGCTTGGATGATGATTCTTCATCCATTGCAGCGCTATCAATCTTGGAGCCATATGGCTATTTCTGGGTGAATGTTCATCCTGATCATGAAGAGCTTGTTCGTAAGATAATTCCTGAAATAGAAGAACAGAGAAGGCAAATGAACAAGAGCAAAGAAGAGGAGCTGAAGATCGGCACACCTGTGCCAGTTGGTTTCAAGTCACGAATAGAATGTCTCAAAGAATTTGGATATGAAGATGGCGGACTCTGTGAGCACAATCAAGTTAGACCTCTAAATCTACCACCTCCTGACTTTCAAATTCCAGAGGGATACATTGTTAGGCATGTTAAATTGCCCGAAGATTTCGAGCCTTATAGTGAAGTAGTAAACACCGTGTTCTCTCATTGCGGTATGACTGAGAAACTAGCTATGCTCTATACTGAAGCTGGATTCTATCATGATGAATTAGATCTTGTGGTAGAAGCTCCTGATGGAAGTTTTGCATCTTTTGTTACAGTGAGGATTGACCCACTCACTAGAATGGCTGAACTTGAACCAGTTGGGACGCATCCTAACCATAGAGGAAAAGGTCTCGCAAAAGCAGTATGTGCAGAGGGCATTCGACGTGTTCAGAAATACAATCCAACTTGCATTGTCATTTTAGGCGCAGCTTCGACAGAAAATGCAGCGAAGCTCTATGAGTCACTTGGATTCATTAAGGAAGATGTCCACCTCTGGAAAAAAACACTCTAAATGAATATAGAGTAGGGATGAGTAATTCTGCTAAGGATAATTCATAATTCTCATTCCGACTGCACGAGCTGACTCAAGAACACGAGTATTTTCACGAACGGAACTGCGACCATTCATTCCAGCTGCGACCACCGTTTCTACATACTTCATACCTAAGTAATTACAGATGTCTTTGATCATCCCAATGGTATGTTGAGCATAATTCTCATCGCCACCACCCATTGGAATTGCTGTAATAATCTGTTTTCCTTGGAACTTCCTCTGGTCAATACCATACCATCGGTCGATAAATGTCTTGAACTGAGCTGTTGGCCCCCACCAGTAAATTGGTGTACCTAAAACCCACACATCAGACTTCTCCATCAATGGCAATAGTTTCCTCATATCATCTTCATGGACACATTTCCCTGTACGTTGACAGCCATTGCACGCTTGGCAAGGAGCAATATCTAGTTCATTAAGAATGACCTTTTCAGCTGTTGCTCCTTGTTCAACAGCTGATGCAAGTATAGCATCCACCAAGGTCTCAGTGTTTCCTTGACGTCGAGGACTTCCAACAATCCCAAGAACATGCTTGTTCTCGTAAGGTGCTATACATCTCACCTCCAATAGTTTTCTCATCTTTTTACCATGACTATCTCAAAGTCAACAAGCTCAGGACGGATTTCTGCAAGCCCAATCATAGCAGCATTATTTGATTCAAAATAGCTCTCAGCTTGAATCTGGATATCAGTCCATCCTGCCTTTTTGCATTCTTTCGCTAACTCAACTAGCAGCCTAGGCCAAGCAAAGTTGTAGCCAGATCTCATTGCTGTGAATCTCATGATAATTCGCTCATCATCACCAAAGACCCGCACATTGTTTGGCTGAAATCGAAGTGGCGCAGTTGCTGCTACTACCTTATCCCCATCAAAGAGAATTATTGCATGACCATCTTTCAAAACCCTGTCTCTGAAATAAGACTTGATACCTTCATCGTCAGAAATCTGGTTCCGAAGAGACTCCTCAGCTAGAAATATTTCTACTAGATAATCCATATCATTTTCAGTCGCTACTTTACTTGTGAGTGCAGCCGCTTCTTTAGAAACCTCCAGATTGCTTGTTTCAACAACATCGAGCGCTAGAATATATCTGAAAATATGATTATCCTCAGTAAAACCTCGGTTCTTGAAGAAATCCAACTGTGAATCTCTGAGTTTGGATCTCTGTATAATGGTTGTACCAATTTCTTTGGTTTCTTCTCTTGCGTCAAGATAATTCATCATCTCATCGAAAATCTTCAATTGAACATCAGATGGACAGCCATTCATTGTCCATGGATAGCTTACGTAGGTTCGTCCTGTTTCTGATGATGAATCCCTAGCTGTGACATAAGCAAGAGGTTCACCATCCTTAGTTAGGGCATACCTTGTCATTTCAGGAGCTCGTTGCAAGTTGCGTTCCCGAATAACCTCAGCCCTCTCAGGGATTCCTGATGCATGAGAGAAAATCTCGGCTTGAATATCTTCTAGACCCTTATCAGGTTCCCATACTGTATACTTGAATACCACTAGCTATTTCTCCTTGTTATAGAAAAAGAAAACTTCACGTTCCTGCATCTCAGGCTGCATACTTGCTATACCTTGGACGATTGGACCTTGAGCTCTAAAACCAAAGACAGATCTGATTGGAATTTCCTTCCATCCTGCACTCTTTGCTTGTTTTGCAACTTCCATAAGCAATCTATTCCATACATGAGTATATCCAGGTCGAATTGAAGTGAATCGCATAATGATTCTATCTTCATTTCCCTCCAGGATTCGTCCATCAGGTTTGAAAAGGAGTGGCGCACTAGCAGCGACTGCTTTGTCACCATCAAAGAGGATTACAGCATGCCCATCCTTTAGAACTCTGTCTTTGAAATAAGGAACATATGCTTCGTCATTAGGAAAAGCTTGACTCATGAATGGATCCGACTTTGTCAACTCTATTAGGGTATTAAGATCAGCTTCATTAGCCACTCGACATTTCAGATCTTTAGCAGGACCAGATACTTTCAACGCACTTGTTTTTTCAACATCAAAGTCCTTGAAGTAGGTATACGCAGTTTCATCCTTCACAAAACCCCTATGTTCAAAGTACTCAATTTGTGCATCCTTTGTTTTCGATGCTAAGACCACACTTGTCGATATTCTCTTAGTGTCTTCTCTACTCTTCCAATAAGCGATCATGTCGTTGAGTAGTTTGTCTTTGACCTCAGTTGGACATTCAGGAAGCGACCAAGGATATCCAATATGAACCCTTCCAGGTTCTTGTGGTATTGTAAGTGAGGTGATGTAGGCCAGTGGCATACCATCCTTTGTGAACGCATAACGTGTGGCATCACTACCTCTCGTATCGTTTCGAGGTCCGATTTCCTCAGCATTAGCAGGAATACCTGACACTTCAGTGTAAATCCTTGCTTGAATATTCTCTAGTCCCTGACCAGAAGACCAGTTCTTGTAAACAACATTCATCTCAATTTCGCCTCATGTTGTTTTGCAAAAGCAAATGGTATGAAAAGAAATGGTTTATCTAATAAACCTTATTGCTTAAGATGCTTGAATAAACAAACTTATATTATGTGTTAGTGTGGTATGTAAACTATCAAGAGAGTTCATCAATCACTGGGAGTTAGGTTGGTAGAACCACATTCTCATTAAATTTCATAACGTAAACGCAAGTATGTTTTTGAAATTGATTCCCTTCCTTAGGAGTATATAGAATACCATTGTTCTACAAGAAATAGTGGTTTTCAAATTGGAAATATAGGAAGGCTGGGTGTAATTCACCCAAATCCTTCCAAAAATACAACTTGTTCCTTATGCTTCAGCCATCATTGGCAGAAGTTTTGTTGATTCGATGGATGTACGAACTTCCTGAAGTTTCTTACTTAGTTGAATATATTCCTCGTCATTTCGTAGACTTTCGACCTTCATCTTGTAGTCGTTCTCATCCTTGTACTTTGAAAGGTAATAGACTTCATTCTCGTTCTCAGCATTTACCCAGAAACCTACAATATCCACGTGGTGTTTATCATAGATCTTCTGAAATTTCTCCCGCAAATCATCCATCTCTTTGCTGGATTTTGAATTTGATCGATATAACATGTACATTGCCATGATAATCACTAATAATTCACTATTGTTAACTATTTATATTAGTTTTGGAATGTGATAAAAAAATCAAGTAGTGAGTAATTAGGTTCACTACAATGAATAGTCTATTATCTAAAACTAATTATTTGTGCAAATGCACTATTTGAAAGGGTTAAAATATTAGTGCGAGAGCTCAATGTTCTTAATTCTAATAGTTACAAACCGGTATTACTACACGTCATAGATATTTGAAAACGAAATCCATCTATCAATGTGGAGAGGAGTGAGAAGATGTATGAGTAGAAGAGGAGCTACAAGGATACTTGCCTGTTTTCTTATGTGCTTGATGCTTATTGTACCGTTTGTTGGATTATTGGATTCAACATTCGGAACAGTAACTGAGAAAAATGCAAACAGGGATGTCCAGAAAGAAATGGCAGTCCTGGTAGCAGACGAGATGCCACCTCGGATGAGTGCAGACTTGGTGTACGACTCTGAGTCTGACAAAGTTATCTTTTTTGGAGGATCAACTCGTACTTTAGTTCCTGAATATGATGACACTTGGAGTTATGATTTTAATAGTAATACATGGAAAAACATGCAACCTACCGTGCACCCACCTGCTACAGATTTTCATCAGATGGCGTATCATTCTGGACAGGATAAGATTGTTCTCTTTGGTGGTCATGTAAGTGGCACTAGTATACAACTCCGAAACCACGATGAGACTTGGGTGTATGACTGTAACTCGAACACTTGGACAAACATGAATCCTGTTTTGAAACCACCCCCGTTTTGCGGAGGGACAATGGCCTATGATAGTGAGTCGGACCTCATTGTTTTGTTTGGAGGATATGGGGATACTGGTGCTCCTGGGGGAAATATATATTCAGTAACATGGACATATAACCTGACTTCAAACACATGGACTGATGTCACATCAAGTTCTCAACCCTATAAGCGCTCCTGGGCTACAATGGCATATGATAGTGAATCTGATCTCATTGTCTTTTTTGGAGGTGTTAATTGGACGGGATATAGCGATGAAATCGTAACAGTATTTAACGATACCTGGACCTATGACGTTGACACAAATACATGGACAGAGATAACAACCGAAGGTCCAAATATAATTGGAGATTTTGCATATGACAGCGAGTCAGACAGAGTACTCTTCTTTGGCGGGGCTGTAGATTGGTCTGAATTAGCTCGAGATTGTCGATCTGAAACTTGGGCGTACGATACTAACACAGAGACATGGGAGAATATGAATCCTAATCCTAAACCAGGTATAAGGTGTCGAGGAGAACTGGTTTATGATAGTGAGTCGGACAGAACTATCCTTTTCCAGGGAGTACTCAATGGAGGATGGGCTAATGAAACTCTCGTTAGTGACTGCTGGTCATACGATTATAATAATAACTTGTGGAATGATGTTGATTCCGACTGGCAGCAAGTAACCCCAGTTGCTTCTCCTGGGATGAGATGCGGTTCACCCTTAGTATATGATGACGAATCTGACAGAATGGTCATATTTAGTGGATGGCAAGATCTAGATTTCGACATCATGTATAATGACACATGGAGCTATGATTACAATAGCAACACATGGACGAACATGTCCCCAGTAGTACTTCCCCACGGACGAGGGGGTCATTGCATGGCATATAGTAAAGAGAATGATGTAATAGTCATGTTTGGGGGATCGACTGAATCAGATCATGCAAATTGGACCTATATGGATGATACCTGGGTGTATGACCTGAATGCCAACACTTGGACAAACATGTCTCCGATCAGTCATCCAAGTCCGAGAGTCTACGCGAGTATGGCGTATGATAATGAGTCTGATGTCTTCGTATTATTTGGAGGTGCAACAAGCTATGAGGTTGATGATTTTACTACTAGTCATGAAACTTGGATATATAATCTGACATCCAATACTTGGACTGATGTCACTACTGGAGTGCATCCATTGGCTAGGTATAACGCAGGCATGACATATAACTGCATCAGCAATCGATTGCTGCTAGGCGGCGGTGATGGGAATTATCCATGTGATATCTGGGAGTATCAGAGTACAACTAATGAATGGACAGAAGTGTCGCATATCACTGCTCCTCGACTATTCGGTTTTACAATCTCATATGATCTGGAGTCACAGATTGTAGTTGCAGCTGGAGGTCCAATTGGAGCCTCTCAAGATTCATTTGTTAATGAAACGTGGACATTCGACCAAGTCTCGGGTAAATGGACCAATATGTTCTCACTTTATCCTCCTCCAGCTAGGAGTGGTCATTCCCTTGCATATGATGTTGAATCTGATAGAACTATAATGTTTGGAGGACTTGGACTAGGGGAACTCCTTGGGGACACATGGGCATACAACTATAGACTCAATGATGAGATGTACTTGGATTTTGACAATGATGGTCTCATGAATTATCTGGAATCACAAATAGGCACAGACTATTATGATGATGACACGGACTCAGACCTTATGCCTGATGGCTGGGAGCACTTCAATGGTCTGAATCCACTTGTAGACGATGCAGATGGTGATCTCGAAAACGATGGACTATTGAATCTAGAAGAGTTCCAACATGGCACTGATCCCAATAACAGCGACTGTGATGATGACTCAGTTCCAGATGGACAAGAAGTTCACACATATGGAACTTCACCTCTGGATAGTGATTCAGATGATGACCTCATGCCAGACGGTTGGGAGATCAATTTTGGATTGGACCCTCTGCTCAATGATACCTATGATGACCTTGATGATGACGGTCTTCTGAATTATTATGAGTACATGAATGGTACCTATCCAAACAACAATGATACGGATTCCGACCAAGCGAGTGATGGGTGGGAAGTTCAGTGGAATTTTGACCCTCTGGATCCATCAGATGGCGCAGGACATGCTGATGATGATGGGCTTCCAAACTACCTAGAAGAG
>JBHLQJ010000066.1:0-12703 GCA_048884945.1 Candidatus Thorarchaeota archaeon
GACGAAGCAAGGACAATTACGTTTGATTGTATGATTATATGCTGCTAAAGTTTCCTCTGTATTTCCGCTATAGCTAGTTGCTAGAGCGACCCAGTTCGAGTCTACATATGCTGGAAGTGCATATTCCTGAGATACCAATATTGGTACCGATGCAGAACTACGAGTGAGTGCTTGAACATAGAGCCCTGCAATTGCACTTCCACCCATTCCCAATAGTATAATGCCATTTATGCCTTCATCTCCTAACCGAAAACAAGTATCTTGGATTTCATAGTCTATCTTGAATTGTGTTAGAAGATTTGGGAAATTTCTTACAACACTATACATATCAGTCATATCTACCTCAGTCACGTTGCATACGCCTGAAGAACAAGAATACCTTTTGCCTATAAGGTAATTTCCCTATACAACAAACATCAAGGACAAGACTAATCTGCATGATTTCTGGTTCTCATCCTAAACCTCAAGGATAGTAACTTGAAAATGGGTATTTTGAAAACAATGGCTGTGAAAGGTATAATTCCAGCTGGAAACAAGGTCAAGGAGCTACGAATCAATTTATTCCGCTTGATAACTGAAATGCCTTTTGTATTGGAAAAACGATTTGGAGCTGGAGGTCTTGATGCTATTTCTGAGATATTCCAACATCTTGGGGAACAGGATGCAATTACAATTACAAACCAACTGGGATTAGGTAAGACTCTCAAAGACGCAGTTGATGCATGGGTTCTAATTGGTCATATCATGGAATCAAAGATGAATGTGACATGGGAGAATGATAATCGTGCTATCACTGAACATCCATATTGCCCTCAATATGAGGAATTTAAGAAAAAAGGGAAACTCTATTGCGAGTATACATGTTGGCCATATGTAGGAACAGTTGGGGCAATGATTGCTCCAGGAGTAAAAATGGAAATCCTCAGACCAGCAGATATGAACAAATCTTGCAGAAAAGCATTAGTTTACACCCTTTCTAAAGACGAGTGAGTTGTCTAATGTCTGAACCTGTAGAATTCGTATCTGAAGGATACAGACTCCATGGAATTCTTGCATGTAATGGTTCTACAAACAAAAGTGGTGTTGTCTTTTTGCATCCACACCCTCTTTATGGAGGGGATATGGAAAACCATGTATTGACAACCTTAGAACAAGTTTTCCGTGAGCAGAAATTTGCTACATTACGCTTTAACTTTCGAGGTACTCCATCTACTCCTCAAGGATATTCAGGAATTAATAGTGCTATAATAGACGCCTTGAATGCAATCATGTTTCTAGAATCTCATACTAATGTTAATGATGTTGGACTAGTTGGATACTCTTTTGGTGCGTCCACAGCATTGAGGTTGGCTTTGGTAAAATCTCCCTCGTTTCTTGTTTCTCTTAGTGCATCAAGATTACTTGTTTCTGAGGATGGTTTCGATATTGGGCAACTCTCGAATATTGAATGTCCGGTTCTTTTGTTCCATGGCACATCAGATCAAATGATTCCTTATGATGATTTGAAAAAGCTAACAGAAATAATCAAAGTTGACCCTGGTAACTGCGTATCATTAGAACGAGAGGGTCATTTTTACCTGAGAACTATGCCTTTAGTTGCATCAACAACTTATGCTTTTATTAAGAAACTCTATCACATATAATGAATGGAGACAAGGGTATCCTTAAGTAGCGGATTTTTTGCTCTCGAGTTGGTAGACTACTAATGTTGAAAGCTTTGGTGTTCGATATGGATGGCACAATAACCCATCTCACCCTCCCTCTCGAGGATATGAGAAGAGACACCAAGGACTACTATATTGCAATGGGATTACCTCCTGAGCTTTTAGAACCCGCTGATGGTATATCCAGTACAACGGAGAAGGCTAGGGATTATTTTTTGAACAATGGCTTTTCACAAAAAGATTGGGAACACATGGAATCTGAGGTTGATAAAATTCTAAGTCAGCATGAAGGATTTGCTGCCGCAACAGCGACTCTAATCAATGGGTCGCTAGACATTGTGAAGAATCTTCGAAGATTGGGATTGGGACTAGCAATTCTCACCAACAATGGTAGACCTGCACTTGATAAAATAATGAAACAGTTACCATTGCAGGAGAATTTCGATATAATTCAAACTCGACACGAATCCCAGCGGCCTAAACCTTTCCCAGATGGTCTTTTGAAAGTAGCATCTGATTTGGGAGTATTCCCAAATGAAATTGTATACGTTGGTGATGCATTAATCGATGCTGCAGCAGCCAAAAGAGCTGGAATTGAGTTCTGGGGTGTGTCTACTGGAGAAACACCAGCGGAAGTTCTCTATGAAGCGGGAGCTACTCGTGTATTCACCTCGTTACATGGTGTGTATGAAGCAGCCATATTGTCTCTTGGATGAAAGGACTAATACTAGGTGGCCAATTGTTAAGTAACCAGAAAAATCATTGGCATATCGAAAATTTTGATTCTAGTAGGTTTCTTCGCTTTGCTCAATACAAATAGATTATTTAGAATAGACCTCTCGAAATGGCGTCTAGCTGAGCTCTATCGAATCTCTGAAGTTGCTAAAATTCGATAGTTGCTCGACTGAAGGTTATATACACTTTCGGGTAAATATCCTATGTGACAATCAGTACAGGAATATCCCAACATTCGCAAAGCACGCTAGAGGTTACAGACTCGATGACAATAGATGAGGGTACATATCTGGTTCTTCGTTCGGCAACAGGTGCATTCACTTGCAGATATCCACCTGTTCCAAAGAAATGGAACTCTCTTGACCGACCTCATGTAGCATTGCTCCTACCGAATGCTGGAAGTATATTCTCTGTCTTTCTGTCAAAACCTGAAGATGATGAGAATAAAAGTAACCGGGGACTCGAAGTCACTGATCTTGATAGAATCCCATCAAAATCTATCATCGAGATCCGTCATAGCTCTTCGCAGTATGCATACTACCGTCGGGACAATGGTGCATGGACCAAGGTTGCAGAAGCAAGTGATCCATTTGTTGTCGAAGTTTTCTCCCATGGCTATGCACCAATTGTTATGAATATGATTCCGCAGATTTAGTTTCTGATAATCCGCAATCTTCTCTACTATAAGAACGAATTTTGCAGTCTAAAGAAGAAGAGATTTCAAACCCGTTACGTCTTTGGAATCTGTACCTTTTGCTATTATCTTAATTTATTCGAATTTATTTGTATTTATCACAATATTTAAGTAGATATTTAAAAAAATCAGTATGGGGCGCGGGAGGTTCCCTCCTGAAATCCTAACATTTCTCTCCTCCTAAAGCAACCACGCGAATCTCAATTTTTCCTCCTGCGTCCCCGAAATTCTAGATTTATTTTAGAAACTACAATACATGAGGCAGTCGGAACACTACTTTGAATATTTACTGAAAATGAAAGTCACCACGAGTCTACCAATTATCTCCAGCATACATACCTGTATTCTGGCTAATTAAATTCTCAACATTCCTGATTATTGTATCCTCACCTGCCGATTGAGAGCCCCAACTAAAATTGCAGATTCCGCCACCACCTCCACTCCCAATGACAGTCAAAGTTGCACGACTAAATTGCCCGCTCGACTCAATAATTGATGTAAGGGTCTGATATGAGCCAGTCCTGAAGACATACTCTTCATGGATGAAAATTGCCATCACTCCTTGTTCAGTGCTCAGCACTTTCCTTGTTACTGCTGCATAGTTATGAGATAGATAATTGATCACTCTATTTGTATACTGACCATCGAATGCAAGGGTTCGCAAATTTCAAACCTCTCAAGGAATTTTGAGTTTGAATGGATATAGGGTCTATTGTTTACTGATAAATAGTAATCATTTTAGCTTCAGTAATTCAACCTCAAACACAAGTGTAGAATTTGCAGGGATGAGTCCGTCACCCACGTCACGGTTTCCATAGGCAAGTTCCGGAGGAATGACCAATCTTCGTTTGCCTCCCACCTTCATGGTTAGAACACCTTGATCCCATCCTTCGATGACTTGACCAATGCCAATCTTGAACTCGAAAGGTTGTCCTCGATCCACAGAACTATCGAATTTCTTTCCATCTGTCAGCCATCCAGTGTAATGGACAACAACTGTTTGTCCTTGCCTGGGCGAACTTCCGGATCCTACAACAATTTCTTCTATCTGTAATCCTGACATGTCATATCTCGAGTCTTCCTGATTTAAAATTCTTAGCTAATTACAACTTGGATTGTCGTTCATTCCCGAATATCATTGTCCTGAAGTTTGAATTGTACAATTTCCCTGATGACAAAGTGCTAAACTGTCGAAAATTTATAGTAAAAACCTCCACAATCTTACATTTGCTTAAATATATTCTAAACATTAGTATCACTAGGGCCAGGGGGCCTTTCTCTCTCAGAAGTTCTCTCCTCCTTCCATGTTCTCTACGGCCCCCTTCTCTCCCTCCCCATTTTTCTTTTAACCATGACTTCTTGATTTTTTGACTTCTCGAATTTATGATCCATGTGATTTTTCGTAGCAATAGATTGCTAACAAACTAACAAGAAACGTGCCATTTATACCACTAAGATAAAGATCTAAAGAGATAGTGGAGGAAGTACTCAATTAAACCATCCAATAACAAACCTATACGAGATGAGCATAAATTCTACAAGTATATTCCTGCAGAATCACATAGGAGTTGAATCTACTGACTAGCAATGAACCTCTTCCCATAGTTAATGACGTGCGACCCAAGGTTTCCTGGAAAGTTGTGATTCCTATCCAAATACTGGTACTCATCACGATATTGGTAACAGTTGCATTCACCTTCATGGGTGTTTTCCCATTTGACACCAATCTTGGTATATATCGGATTCTACCTGGAAACATTCTGTTTGATTTCATATGGCTATATGTTCTCTCATTATTGATTGGAATCATTGTTTACTTGGCTTCGCCATTATTATCTGTGCTCTTCTGGAAGCTACATCGATACCTTACCAATAATAACTACAACTACTACATTCAGGATTTTGGTAAAAACGAGATCTCTGCTCCTCAACCTAGAAGAATGATTTTGCCTGCTTTCGCTGCTCTTGGTATCTCCTATTCAATCTCTAATATCAGGAACCTCGCAAACGCTATCTTTGTGTCTGAAAGTTTCAGCGAAATTGCAAATGAAGCTGAAACAATCGTCACCAGTCTCGCTGTTTTATTTATACTTCTACTACTCTCCTGTTTCGTTGTTCTGCTATTTACTCCTATGTGGCTTATGCAAGACAAAGGACTAGTCTGTGAATTCAAAACTAGACCAAGGATGACCGCTGATATTGAAGGAGTGGGAAATTGGTATCTTAAAATGTTGAAAGGTTTTGCTGGAATTTCAACGGTTGTTGCATACATCTTTACAATCTTTCAGACAGTTGAATGGTACCAGTTTATGCTGACATCCCCTCCCCCAGGAGGTTTTTCGATGCTTATCTTCCTCATTCCTGTGGCTGCAGTTATTGTTTCACCAATACTCGCTCTAGGTCCTATTTCTATTGTATATGTTGTCTATGAGAAATCCCTGATGAGAAACTTGGTTTCCCTGGAGTGTAAGATTAAGAACAAAGAATTGAGTGCAGTTGAAATCGACTTGAAGAAACTGACATGAAACGTAAACCATTCAGCAGTTGAAACAATTCCTCTCTCAGACCCAACATGATATGAATAATCCTTATATGCTAATAATTCATATTATACTCTGGACAGGGGGTCCGAATCGCGACCATCATGAATACTGTCACTCCCTCCCTCTCTCAAAACGTCCGACCCGACTGGCGAACTACTCGCTCGTTTTCACGGGCCCCCTCCTCCTCTCTTTATTCTTCTTGTAAACCAGCCTCTATATCATCGATGAGTTGATCAGGTTCTGTTGAGTCTTGAATCAAGAATAGATTCCCACAGTTTTGACAGGTAATTGCACCCTCTCTGATTTTTTCCTGACTATAGAGATATACTGCTCCGCATAAGGGACACTTCCTTGGTGCAGGTATGTTGAAGGTTTTACTGCAATTTTGACACTTGACAACATTTGGAGAAATTTCATCCTTCTCATAATAAGCATAGACCGCCTTACAGTGTGGACATTCATATCGTGTTGATGGGGCGTACATACCGAGGTCCGCAACCAACTCTGTATGACCACATGACATACAGACAATCGCATGAAGTAGGACTGCATCTCCACCGAATATCGAGTTGGATTTCCAATGAACCATTAATGGCTCTCTATATAATTCAACACGGTCGTAAATAACACCGGGTTGAAGTTTGGTGCTCCCGCATCTAATGCAGTACCTGTCAGTCACAAAAGTCCCTCAGACCAACAATGATTGAACACCATTAAGGTCTTCGTTTTTTTGGTGCAACTGTTTCTCAGCCAGAAGGTTTTAATGGAGTTCGTAGAGTGCCAAGTCAAGGCGAGTGAAATTGTCTGTGGCAAAGAAAGCTGTTGACAGCACAATAAGAAGAATTCTCAAATATACAGCAGAGATCATATTATCCATCATTCTTTTAGTGGTTATCTGTATTCCATTAGGGTTTGTAGTTCCGATGTGGTTACAGGCATTTCTCTTAGGCAGACCAAGGACTGAACTTGCCCTTGACCCTGTCAGATGGTTTGGTCTGGACGGTGCTACATGGCTAACAATTCTGCTTGGTTTTGTCAGCTTCGTTCTTGGCTATGTGTTTATCCTCAGGTTGAAACCAGGCATCACTGCAGAAGCCGCTGATCAAGAAACTCTGGAAGAGGATGTTGAAGAGGAAGAACTCGAGGAGCTTGATATTGAAGAGCTCGAGGAAGTGGCAGAGGACATAGAAGAGGACGAAGAAGAAGAAATCGAGGAAGTTATTGAAGATGAATCAGACAATGAACCTTTCGAAGATGTCGTTAATGACATTGATGAAGAGGAATAGTCTGACTCCTTTCTGACCTAGGTGATTATTGCATCTCAAGCTTTAGGGCTAGCTTTTCCACAAGTGCAGAGAAGGCTTGAGCAGCTTTCGAATCAGGCTCTTGCATAACAAAGGGAATTCCCTCATCGCTAAGTGTGATGATTCGTGGATCAAGAGGTAATTTCCCAAGATGTTCAACACCATACTCATTAGTTGCCTTCTTTACAGCGCCTTCTCCAAATAATTTGTAAGATTCACCGCATTTTGGACACACAAACTCAGACATGTTCTCAATGACCCCAAGAACCGGTACGTTCATTTTTCTAACCAGTTGGATTGCTCTTCGTGCATCAAGTACAGCTACTTCTTGAGGCGTCGAAACGATAACGACTCCATCAATTGCAGGAATTGATTGTAGAATACTTAGTATCTCATCTCCTGTACCCGGTGGAAGGTCTACTACTAGCATCTCAAGTTCACCCCACCTAACATTGGCAAGGAATTGATTGATTGCTCTAGCTACTAATGGTCCCCGCCAAGCAACTGCATCATCATCCTTTCTGAGAAGAAATCCCATACTCATGACTTTGATGCCCAAGGGACCAATAATGGGTTCGATGAATTCTCCATTCGCAATTGGATGTTGTCCTTCTAGTCCAAGCATATGAGGTACATTAGGTCCATAAACATCAACATCAAGAATTCCAGAAGATGAACCTCTCGTAGCAAATGAAACTGCCAAATTGGTAGCGACAGTTGTCTTTCCAACACCACCTTTGCCTGAAAGAACTACAATCTTATGTTTGACGTCTTTCATATTCGCAACAATTTCGGGTGGTACGAGAGGTTTCGACATTGTCATCCAAGGAGCCGCGTTTGTGAAACTCTAATAAAATATCGGATATGTCTGAAATGTTAGCTTTCTTTGAATTTATCTAAGATTTGTCGCGCTAGTACTTCATTGGATGCTGCGACAAAATTCATGATGGTTTTCGGTTCAAGCGCTGCTGAAAAGCGAGTTCCATCTTGGTCAAGCACATAACCTCCAGCAGTAAATACCATATGTGTTCCACAAAGATGGATGATTGGAAGCATATTTCTGAGGTCTACCATTGCATCAATGAAACCCGCTGCTGTCCAACAGAGGTCGAGAAGATTGCTTGCTGTTCTTCTAATATCATGGACTGAACTAATAGTTCTTAGAGACCTTTGCATGAAATCTAAATCCCAGTTCTTCTTTGTATCGTATGATATTATTGCACTATTGATATCGACTGGAGCTGATGGTTTCACAGTTGTCCCGTTTCTTGTCACACCCGTTCCTGTGGCAGCGATATATGTTTCATGGGTAAAAACTGATTCAATCACACTCATCTCAGCATCGTCAGATGTCATTGCATCATTGAAAGGAACCAAGGATGCGCCAATTGATGCCAAAGGAATTCCTCGTTCGAGATTGGCTGATCCATCAATTGGGTCGATAATGGCAAGATATTCCGGCTTACCCTCGTTCTTGATGAATCCGCTTTCTTCTGTCAGAATTTGAAACGGTATTCCAGAGCTAGAGAGTACATCAATTATGGCCCCCTCCGCTTTCGCATCGAGAAGGAGTGTTTTGTCCCCATAGGGATTCAGCTCACCCGTAAGTTCTCTTGCAATATCGAGATTCTCAATGATGACTCTCTTAGCTGCAGTAATCGCATCCTGTACTATCCTGAGTAGTGTCATTCTGAAATCACCTCTGACTTACCTGGAATCACCTTATCACTTGTTGGGTAGTCATTACAATACCTTAAATGCGTCAAGTAAAGAGATAGAATCGTAAGGCAAACTTGGTGGAACAAATGGGCTTTCTTAGTGGTAAGAAAAAAGTAGATGCAGAACGCGGAATTCTTGAAATGAAGGGCACAATGAATGCTCTAACCTTGAGAATGCGCAGACTTGAAACTAGAATGATAGAGGAACAAAAGTCTGCGAAAGAAGCTATGGCTCAAGGTAGCCGCTCAATGGCAAGGTCTCATCTTACAATCGTTGTGGATCTTGAAAACCGAAAGTCTCGTTATCAGCAGCAATTCCTTACATTAGAAACTGCATTACTAAACTTAGAAGAAGCCAAAACGCAAGCTGAAGTTCTCCGAGCCTTTACAATAGCGAATGACGCTCTGACTGAGGCGCGGTCAATGCTGCGACCAGAAGAAATTCAGACTCAGTTAGATAAGCTATCTGAATCCTTTGAACATATCTCCATTGCTGGTGAGCTGCTATCTGAGGACTTGTCTGGAGCAGATTCGACTATTGAAGATGAGGAGAGAATAGACCGACAACTGGAAGCGATGGAAGCAGAAGTGTTGCTTGAGAAAGAAGGTGTTCTCCCGCCACTGGAAACAGAAGGTGCGATGCCTTCAAAGACTAGTAAAACGGAAGCTTCAGATGAGAAACGTATTGATGAGCTGCTAGCAGATCTTGAAAAAGAAGCACGTGAAGAGAGAGCGCGAGAAAAAGAGAGTTAGAACGCAGTTCATTCCATAGATTTTCAGGTGTAGTTTAGATTGAACATAGAATTAGTTGTCTTTGACGTGGATGGAACCCTTACAAAACACAGTAGTGTTTGGTGGAGGTTACATGAGCATTTTGGTACAACAGAAGAAGGAAAACTCTACTATGACCAGTATTTTGCTGGTGAAATCACTTACGACCAATGGGCTGATCTCGACGCCAGTTTGTGGAAGGGAAAAACGCTCTCAGAGGTCATGAAAGTTGTTTATGCGACACAACTCTCGCCTAGCGCAGAGGAAGTGATCTCGATTCTAAAAAAACATGGCTTGAAGACTGCAATACTTTCAGGTGGCTTAGATATCATGGCTGATGATATTGGCCGAAGGGTGGGGATAGACTATGTTCTTACTAACGTACTCCGCCATCAAGATGGCATTCTTACAGGGGAGGTAAAAAACCACGTAGCATGGGGTAAAAAGTCTGATGTGATTTCTCAGATATGTGAACATTTTCAAATTCCATTGGAGAAGACTGCTTTTGTGGGGGATGGTCGCAATGACGTAAGTGTGTTCAGTGTTGTAGGCCTTTCAATTGCCTATAATCCTGAAGACCAAGATGTAGCTGATGCTGCTGATGTTGTCATTAGAGAAAATGACCTTCGAGCTATTCTACCTTATTTCATACAGGAGTACCTGCAATGAGTAGGACAAAGACATATGCTTGAAGCAAAATGATCATTGCACCTTCAAAGATGTCTAATTTGTGGTCATCGGTTATTGCTCTTTTCAGGAACCATAGACTTCCAGCTATAACCATGATTTGAAACAAAACGTATCTGTCCAAGGGGATTGGCACAAACATTCCAATTCCTCCCATGACAAGGAGTACTATCTGCAAAACCCCTCCAATAAGATTACCCACCGCAAGACCAAATTTACCTTTTGTTGCTGCAATCAATGCGATACCATGTTCAGGTAATGCTCCAGCCGCACCTAGGATTAAAGCTGCGATTGCTACTTGGTTGCCAATGAGGCCAATGATACTATGATAGTCTGTGAGAAGAATCTCGACGGAGTGTGTGAGAATCTCACCTGCAAAAAAGATGCCAATGAAACCCAAAGTAGCAAGAATTATCGCTGCCCTCCTAGAATGGCTTGCTTTGGCTTTTTCAACCTCATCAGTGACACTACCAGTTTTCAATGCCGCTGCGTAGATTACATATGAGAGGAACAAAACGAATGATGCAACTGGTGGAAATCTTGGGTCTATTGGAACATCAAGTGATACCAAGTCCAAAACACCAAGAGCAAACATGCACAATAGAGCAACAAATGTCCATCTAATCAGTACTGAATCTTTCCTTATCGCCTCCTCAGGAACGGGCATGTCCCCTTTCCCTTTTGTGGAAATGATTATCGTTACTCCAAGAAGCAGCATATTGAATCCTGCAGCAATGAGAACCGAAAGAACAGCAATGTCCAGTAGATCTTGACTTCCAGTTCTCCAACCATTGAATGCGGCTATTCCACTGATTACGGCTTCAGGCATATTACTTGCCAAACTTGAGAGCATACCAGCAACATATGTTGTATATCCTAGATGACCAGCTGCACTCTCCATTCCTTCTACAGCCCATTCAGAAGGTCTGAAAGCAAGCCATGCACCTCCAACTAGCCCGAGAATAACTACTATTGTTGGTTCAATCCCTGTAAATCTCAGATAGAAATAGAATATCAGGAGACCTATGAAAAACGCGAGTTCCTTTCTACCTGCAACAAGCGAGTCTTTTACTCCATGATACAAGTCTTGGTTGTCAGTAGACTCTTCGATTTGAATTTCCTCCATAAGTCATCTTGAGTATCCTGAATGTTCCTAACCCGATTATTAATAATGATGGTTTTATACACACTGATTATTTTTGGTTTGTATATCTAGCTCCACTTCCAGTATTAAGTAGAACAACATCTTCGTCATAATCTATCTTGCCAGACTCGATTAAGTTCCAAAGTCCGCATATACCAACAGCTGACTCAGGGCAAAAATCGAGCCCCTCTAGTTTTGCAGCAGTTCTTCTAGCCGGTTCAATTTCTTGGTCGGCTACAGCCACCGCACTTCCTTTTGAATTCCTTATTGCATTGAGTATGAGTCTACCTGCAAATGGATTGGGTACTCTCAACCCAAGAGCTTCTGTTTCACCGTTTACCCATGGTTCGATGTCATCAGTCCCCTTCTCTATGGCTCGAACTATGGGGGCACATCCCCCGCTTTGCGCAGCGTACATTCTAGGTCTCTCAGAACCAATTAACCCAATTGCTTCAAGTTCATCAAAGGCTTTCCAGATACCTATGATTGCAGTACCCCCACCTGTTGGACAGATGATTGCATCAGGTACTGACCACCCCATTTGTTCACATATTTCAAAACCAAGAGTTTTCTTACCTTCTACGCGATAGGGTTCTTTTGTTGTCGATAAATCAGTCCAGTTCCCGTTTTGCTCGTTCATGACTTTACTTGCTTCTGATATGGTTCCCTTCACTCTGGTTGTTTTCGCGCCAAAAAGTTCGCACTGCTGAAAGAAGGGCTCTGGAGTATCATCCGGCATGAAGATATGTGCTTCTAGCCCTGCTGCTGCTGCATATGCACTTGCAGAAACTGCAGCATTTCCTGCTGAAGGTAGGGCAAATGCTTTTGCTCCTAGTTCGAAATGCCTCGAAACAGCTGCGGAAAGACCTCTGTCCTTGAAACTTGTAGTCGGGTTTTGGGCTTCATCTTTGATACGGAGCATTTGGAGACCAAGGTGTTTTCCCAAACGCCGTGATAGAATAAGAGGAGTCCATCCCTCCCCAAGACTAACAACACATGAGGGAGATTTCACAGGTAAAAGCTGTGAGTATCTCCACATGGAATTCATCTCTGATGGAAACTCATTCTTTGAAAGTGCCTCTCTTACACCTACAAGATCATATATGGCGAAGAGAGGAGATCCGCAGATACAATATGTCGCCATAGTTTCAGGTGAATGCTTCCTTCTGCATTGCGGACAATCTAGGTGTGAGATGTACGATATCAAAACACTCACTATATTACATGAACACTTAGCCTTATTTGTAACTATCACTCTATTTCCGCGGAAATATAGCAAAAAGTGATACTAATGGGCGAGCTAAGACGGACAACTCTACCTTTCACATCCCTAGTCGGTCTTGAGCGACTAAAGCTTGCCCTCATTCTTAATGGTATTAATCCACAAATTGGCGGCGTTCTTGTGTCTGGTCCGAAAGGCACTGGGAAAACGACTGTAGTTCG
>JBHLQJ010000067.1:0-12638 GCA_048884945.1 Candidatus Thorarchaeota archaeon
TGACTCACCCTCAGATAACTTGGGGAGTTCTCTCTCGCTTGTTCTAGCATATACACCATAGAAATCCATCCATCCTGGTTTTAATACTCTAAGTCCTCTCAGATGTAAAAGGTGCTCATCATGTCTGATGTCTGCACGAAGATGTTCCTTTACTGCAGCTTCACCAAAGAGTGCGAGAAATCGTCTTACAATTAGATCGTAAATTTTCTTCTCACTCGGCGTTAACCGTCTTGTTGCCTTTGCGCCTGTGGGATGTATCGCAGGGTGAGCTGGGTCACTTTTTTGGCCTTGTACAGGATTGAGGCGACCTGCTTGCAACACTCGACTCACCATTGAAGAATAGTCTCTCATCTTTCCAAGGTTGTTGAGAATCTCTAGTAGATTCAGACTCGGTGGTAATCTCTCACTATTTGTTCTAGGATAAGATATGAGTGCATCAAGATAGAGGGCTTGAGCAGTGGCAAGTGTTCTACTCGGTTTGAATCCAAAGTGTCGATAAGCCTCAGATTGGAGAGTGCTTAGATTAAATGGTGGATGTGGTTGCTGTGTGGTTGTTCTGCTATTAATTGAATCCACAAAAGCAGTTGCTCCATCCAGGGCTTTTACAATTCCCTCAGCATCACTCTTTGTGTCGATACGCTTTTTCGAATATTCTAGTTCTATCTCTGAACCTCCATGTATACTCTTTACATGGATTACCCAGAATGGATGAGGTACAAAGACATTGATTTTTTGCTCTCTCTCTACTACATATGAAAGCGTGGGTCCTTGTACTCTTCCAGTAGACACTATCTTGAACCAACCAGAAGTGTTCTTTATCGCGAGAGTCAACGCTCTAGTAAGATTGATGCCATATAACCAATCGATTTCATGTCTCACATGACCTGCTTCAATCATTGGAAAGTCCAGAGTGTTTGACATATTCTTGAAAGCGTGTTCTATCTCTGCCTCCGTCAAAGTGCTGAAAATCATACGGTGCGCCTTCTCAGTATTTGTTCTGCAAGCATGTACTAACGTAAGATATCCAATCAGACTTCCCTCAATATCATAATCCGTTGCAACGACAAAAGTTTCGATATCCTTTGCAAGACTTTTGATAAGATTGATGATTGGTTTTGTCTGAGTAGCCTTCTTTTCTACTTCATACTTTGGAACCCATGAAGTTTCTAATCGGGGATAGTCCCATCCCTTCACACTCTGCTTTAGCTCGAAAAGGTGTCCAAGTGCATATACAACGATTAGACTGCTGGTATCTCTTTTGCACTCGTAATAAGACACGCCTCGTTTCTTCACTTCAATAGGAGCGTTATTTTCATCCAGAGCTATGGCTATACGTCTGGCTGCAGTTGGCTTCTCCGTGACAATCATCGCCTTGGACACTTATTCATACCTCTCTTCTCAGTCGTTATCATAATCAATTACTCAATCAAATAGCCATTGCGGCATATATAGCAATCAATGTTAGTACAACTTTGCATATCGCGTAAGTCTTAAAAGCAGACACAAAATGGGAACCGCTCGAGGTAAGATATGTGAAGCCTTGGTGGCCGAGAGTCATAATGAAACCAAGAGTGCGACTTACTAGGCCCAGTTTTGGAATGCCTACTCGCCCTCCTGACACAGTCATATTTGGTATAATGTTTCTTGTTGTGCTCTTTGTTCTCGGCGGAAACATCTACACTTTAGTCCGAACACCGCCTGCAATTGCTGGAAGTCAAAGTGGTGCTCCAATTGTTATTGCTCCAGGGATTGATCAGCAACTGGGAATGGAAGGAATCGTTGCATCGGTAATCATTCTTGTAGGTGTTGTTGGTCTTGGACTAATATACTATGGCTCCAAGTATGTCTTCCAGCCTGGTTATGCAACCAGACTCATGGTACTTGGTATGATAATGGCCGGTGTAGCTTTTCTTGTCTTTAGTTACCTTTGGAACATCAAAGCTGGTCTGCTATAGACTATTCTTTCAACAGAGAAAGCACAACTCATCAGTCTATGACATTAACACATAGTCTATTCCAGCTTTCTCTAACAGACTGGAGATTAACTCTTCAGCTATTTCCAGTTTGGCTTTCTTTCTCTCACTTGCAGGAAAATGACTTTCATGTCCCGGTTTGGACCATTTTCCAACACTTGTGCCAAAATCCATGCCCGCTAGGATGATTTGTTTTGGCGAATATTCACAAACCACATGACACGCTCTATCTCCATCCGTAAAACCTCCCCATAAAAATGCCCTATGCGTTGGTTGGACTTGGGTGCTTCCTAAAACATCTTTTAGAACAGGAACGGTAGACTTCACAAGCTCGATGTTGTCACCATGGGCATGCACAATAAGAATTGCTCCAGCAGTTTTTGCTTTTTTAAGGTGGTCAAGAGTTCCATCTAAATCTGTGATGACCACATCACAATGAAGATTGAGCTCGAGAATGACCGAAATGGCACCATCAGCAACGACAATTACATGCTCTTCTAAATTCTCACTCTTCATGAGAAACTCCATGTGTCGTTTTAATGATGGACCTGCACCACACACAATCACCCGGCTTCCTGATATACAGTCAGCTAATCCTTTCAATAGAGGTTCAGGATCAACTGGTTCAAGAATAGAGGTGAGAATGTCAGTAGCCTCTCTATCAGCATCAGAATCCAAATCCAATTTCTTTGCAATTTCCAAATATTTTGGACACCAATCCGCCCATCTCAACTTCTCTCACCGAATCAATCAATTGTGTATGTGTGTTTTTCGTAGTACCTCGCCCATTTTGATAGCAATCTTTGTTTCCCTTATATCATGAGTTCGGATGATGTCAGCTCCGTTCATTACTGCGACAGCTGCTGCTATGATTGAACCAGTCAATCGATCCTCTGGATTTGGTGTATCAAGAAAAGAACCGATGAATGATTTTCTTGATACGCCCACAAGAAGTGGATGGTTCAGCTCCACAAAGAAACTCAACTCCCTTAGGATTGCAGCATCCACATCAGCTAGCTTACCAAAACCTATCCCCGGGTCCAGGATTATCTTGTCATTTTTAATACCAGCGTTTTTTGCGATAGCAAGACTATCCTTTAATGAATTTAGAGAAGCCGAAACACTATCGCAAGGAACATTACAATTTGCCATAAGAGCAATTGGTACACACCAGTCAGCAACAAGACTCGCCATCTTTGCATCCATATGTAAACCCGAAGTGTCATTAATCATTGAAACACCACGATCTAACGCAGCCTCTGCAACTCTCGATGATGTTGTATCAATTGAAAGTGGTGGGTAGTTCGAAGCTTTTATGGTGTCAAAAGCATGAGTAACTCTCTCAATCTCATCGTCAATAGAAACATCAGGCGTACCATAGATGTCTTTCGGCGCAGTGGATGCGCCTCCGATGTCAATCATGTCTGCACCGCTTTTCGATGCATTTTCAAGCATCTCATGGAATTTGTCTATGCCCTCAGCTATAGACGCCTTGTAAAATGACTCTGGTGAGAGGTTGATTACACCCATCACACGAACAGGATTACTTGGTCCAACCATTAGTTCGCCTATGTTTACCTTTGGATAGTGTTTCATGTCGTGACACCCATAATTACACAGCTCGATAGAAGGAAATAAAATGGTCGCTGAATCAGCTTCATGTGTTTCTAGGATTATCTCTGTGGTGGTTATGCATGAATGACACACTGAAACGTACTCATCTCTACGACTGGCATATGAAACATGGTGACGTGATTCCATTTGCTGGGTGGGAGATGCCGGTTCGATACACCGACATCCGTGAGGAGCATATGGCTGTAAGAAATGCTGTGGGGATATTTGATACTACTCATATGTCACGTTTTATTATTAAGGGACCAGATGCACAGACATTTCTCCAGACACTTACGACGAACAATGTCAGTAAGCTGAATGTAAATGAAGGCCATTATACCACCTGTCTAAATGAGCAAGGCGGAATTCATGATGACCTGACACTTTACAGAATTGGAGAGGATGAGTACATTTGGATAACAAATGCATCAAATGGACCCAAGATAAACGATCATCTAATGAAACACTCACCACGCTTTGATGTTGAAGTAATTGATAGGTCTAGAGAGATTGCCATGATTGCTGTCCAAGGTCCAAAAGCGCTTCAACTTATCAAGAAAATTGCTGACCGAGATATTAGCGAATATAGTCGATTTTCCTGTAATAGAGTCACCCTTGCTGGATATGATTGTTATCTCTGTAGAACCGGCTATACGGGTGAAGATGGTGTTGAGATTCTCGTTTTGAACACTCCTTTCGATGATAAAGGCAAGAAGAAGGCAATCACATTCTGGGAAGAACTTCTGAAACAAGGTGAAGAATTTGGCGTAAAACCCTGCGGACTTGGAGCAAGAGACTCTACAAGACTCGAAGCCGGATTGGTTCTCTATGGTCATGAGCTGGATGAGGAAACCTCTCCAATCGAAGCAAGAATTCCTTATGCTGTAAAATTCAAAGTAGAACCACATTACATAGGATATGATGTGGTAAAACACCACAAGGATGAAGGTGGCATCAGAAAGACTCGAATTGGCTTGGTCATGATTGACCGTGGAATTCCGAGGGAACATTATCCTGTTTTTCTTAATGGTGAAGAGATAGGAAAAATCAGTAGTGGAGGGTTATCACCAATATTGAACAAAGGAATTGCTCTTGCATATGTCAAGCCCGAATCAGTCAATGTAGGAAACACTGTGGAGATTGATATCAAAGGAAGATTGAGGGAAGCAGAGGTCATAACATGGCCATTCTATGACTCCAACTTGTACGGAGCATCGCGGACGTAATAACCAAACTGATTTAAACCGAGTATGCTCATCCCAGCGAGTAGGTGGACCGAATGAGCGACACCGCAGTTAAGGATGACAGAAAATATAGCAAGGATCATGAATGGATTAAAGTCGAGGGCGACCTTGTCGTCATCGGTATTACAGACTTCGCTCAGAACTCGCTTCATGAGATTACATTCGTAGAAATCTCTGAGGTTGGCACTGTTTTGGAAGCCAATAGCGAGTGTGGGCTGGTCGAGTCCATGAAAGCATCATCAGACATTTTCTCACCTGTTGGTGGTGAGATTGTCGAAGTGAACAAGGAATTGGAAGATGCTCCAGAGATAGTGAACGAAGACCCATATGGCAAAGGTTGGATGTTCAAACTAAAACCATCAAACCTTGATGCCGACTTATCAGGTCTTATGGATGCAGCAGCTTACAAGGAATTCATTGAGTCTCTTTAGATATCAAAGAGCCAATGATTGAGGGATGGAAAAGGACTCACATCCCCTTCCATCTCCCTCTTCCTATACCTAAACGTATTTTTCCATATAGGACGAATTTACAATTAACAGCAACCTTTTTAGCGAATCAAAAAATCGCTGCGGATAGTTCGAAACTGCTCGGAGACTGCATACTATATGTCGTTTGGCAAGTTCAAAAGGTCCACTGGAAGATTTCTGAGGAAAGTATTTCATAGACCAAAATCCAAGATTTCACGCGGCTCCATTATGCTTGTCGTGATACTTATTCTGATATTCACGACAGCACTATTGCTCCGTGTTGAACCACTAATTAATTCTCAGCCAATCGTTCGTGCATTTGACCCCTGGTTCCAGCTAAAGGTAACAGACTATATCGCTGAGAACGGATACGGTGCTTTCTTTACATGGTATGATGAAACCACCTGGGTTCCCTTTGGTCGTGATATGACTAGAACGACCTATGTAGGAGTACCTTTCACAAGTGCGTTCTTCTACTTTGTTCTTAATGGAATTGGAATTCAAGTTGATGTTCTCACAGTATCCTTACTCATGCCTCCTTTCATGGGTGCTCTAACTGCAGTTCTTGCCTTTCTCCTAGGGAGAGAACTCTCAAATAACACAGTAGGTCTATTTGCAGGAATATTCACTGCTTTTATTCCTGCTTTTATTACACGTACAGTTGCCGGTTTCTATGACAATGAATGTATTGGAGTCTTCGCGATTGTGTTAACCTCATACCTATTTCTTCGAGGACTTAAACGTGGATCAATCCTGTCGTCTGTTGGTGCGGGTCTCGCCTTAGGATATTTGCAGGCTTCTTGGGGTGCATCTGAGTTTATGTTGGGCCTCCTTGCACTCTACGGTTTCATCATGTTAATCATGGGAAGGTACAGCAGACGCCTTTTGACATCGTATCTAGTTACGTTAGCATTGGGTATTTTCATTGGAGCCCTTGTTCCTCGAAATGGGTTTGCCAGTATTACTGAATTTACTGTTCTAGCTCCCATTGGCATTGGAGCGTTGCTCGTAAGCTATGAGATTTGGATGCGAATAGGAGGATATCGTGAATCTACAGCAACAGCATTGGCGCCTTATTTCAAACCAATACTTACTGGACTTCTTGTTCCGATTGTTGGTATTGGTGCTTATCTCTTGTATAGTAGTGGGATGGACCTTGAAATAAAGCCATATAACACAAATCCGGTGATTCTGATTGGTTCCAAGTTTCTCACAGTAATCAATCCCTTTACACGTCTTGACCAAAGAATCCTTGCTTCAGTCGCAGAACACCTCCCAAGTCCATGGGGAAGTTTCTACAACATTCTTCTAATCTTGATATTCTTCTTCCCTCTAGGGATGTACTTCCTATTCAAGAGAGGTCGTGATGAAGACTGGTTCATGCTGCTATACGGTCTAACCTCTGTGTACTTTGCTGGTAGCATGATTCGGTTGAATCTAATACTTGCTCCTGGAGTCGCAATTTTGGCTGCTGTTGCCACATATAATGTGCTTGTACCATTTGCAAAAGTTGTGACTCAGAAGTCACTATTTGAAAGACGAAGGTTCAGGATGAGCTCATCACTGACCTCGGAACACGCTTTGGCCGCATTTGCGTTTATTGGATTGCTACTCTCAGTCAACGTCATTCTAAGTGTCCAATACGTGTCGATGCAGGTTGGAAACCCCGAGTTTGCTCAAGCCGATCTCTCACAGGTTTCACAAGCAACAGATTGGCAGACTGCAATGACATATCTACGGAATGTATTACCTGACGATGCAATTATAGCCAGCTGGTGGGACTATGGTTATTGGATAAACAGTGCATCTGGAAAAATGACCATAGTGGATAATGCCACGTTCAATAGTACGCAAATTGCTAAAATGGGCTATGCGCTCATGGCACTCAATCTGACGGAGTCACTTAGGACATTTAAGAGTTGGAATACAACTCATGTCCTTGTATATTTTGGACACCGTTACTCTGGATTTGGCGGTGATGAAGGAAAATGGCCTTGGATGGTCAGAATTGCAGAAGATAAGTTAGGTAAGGATGTCATTGATGATGCAACCTATCTAAGTGAAAATGATGCAACTCTCGATGCCTTCTACCAGTCCACACTGTTCAAGCTGTTAGTGTACGGAGAACCAAAAACCCAAGAAGAAGCTGCTCAGATGGGTATTTCAGATACCCGGATAGGTCTTGACCAGGTTCTATGGCAAGACAACACGTGGTTATCACACATGCCTGTTTCTCTCCATGGTGCTTTTCTAGCACCCTATTACAGCTCAGGCTATGGAACTGTCAAAATCTATGAGATTGATTACACTATGTACAATCAGTGGCGCAACCGCACAACAGCTGATTGGAACCTTGGTCTTTCGGATGACGATATGGACATCAATATTGATGGCAGTTTAACTGAATCTGAAACCAGTTTTCCAAGCCACCTTGTTTCGTTTGGCGGTGGCTATGAAGCCAGAGTTTACACCCAATCAAACTCTACGCACATGTACTATGGAATCCAGATGGACAACTACACAATCGGTGATGATGCATTTGGGCTTCAGATCTCACCATTGAATAAGCCATTAGAATCTGACCTCCGAATTGTGAACTACAATGGTCAAGACTTTGATGGATATATTCGGTACGATGGTACATGGGCCGAAGACTCAACTGGGACCAACTCATCAGAGTTTGCCACCGGTGACAATGTGATTGAATTCCTGATACCTCTTAACAGTCCTGATCACCAGGATCTAGCAATGTTTCCTGGAATGAACTACCAGATTAGACTGCTCTGGTGGAACAATGTAAACACTGGTGAACCATCCTTCACAGGAAACTGGAGTAAATTCTGGGTGCCAGTAGAACTGTTCTAGAACTCAACATAATTGGCGGTTGTTCTTAGAACAATCGCCAATTCTTCTCTTTTTAATAATCAGAGTCACTCGGATGAGAGCTGTTGTTCTTTTCGTTTTGCTCTTCTACGATACACTCCATATTTATCCTCAGGACTATATTTGGGTGGTTTAGGGCTAAACACTACTCCCCCACACTTTGGACATTTGACCTGTTCAAGTGTGTATTGCCCACACTTGCCACATTTGAAAAGGTGAGTCATAGCAGACCCCTACTTTCGTAAGAAACTAATGGTTCCTGACCCACTCTCTACATTCTTTGTTATTATTCCAAGAATGTCTGAGAGCAGATCTTCAGCCTCTTTGTAATCGGGGCTCACAATTCTTAGCTTGTATCGAGGTGACCCAAGAGTGTATATTTCCGTCGTTGATTTTTCCCGTTTCTTCCCCTCATTTAGCCCGTCTGTTAAAGCCGTCTTAATCACTTCGACTCCATTGACACCTGGGACTGTGATTGTTAGTTCTCCATCAATCTCAACATATGGAATTTCAATCCTCTGCTTTGCTAAGTCAGCAACTTGCTTACGAAGCTTCTTTGTGGCAGCTACCTCTTCAAAGACATCAATGCCACCATCAGCGGCAAGCTCAAGTCCCCTGTAAATCTCTCCAAACGCGTCCTCAATTGGCCAGCCAATCTTCTCATAGACCTCTGCGAGTGACATACCATTTTCCTTGGCAATGAGTTCTAGAAGTTTCTCAGATTTCTGCGCGCGTTTCCACTCATTATTCTTGGTCCTCTTGGTTTCAGCAGACACTCTTCGAAGAGAGCAATCGATATGCATCTTCTCAGGGTCCACTTTCAAGATCTTTACCACAACGCGCTGGTTCTCATGGATGTGGTTACGTATATTTCTGACCCACGTGCTGCTAATCTCAGAAATGTGGATAAAGCCCTCTTTGTCTTTATATTCTGGGAGAATGACATAGGCTCCATAATTGGCAACTTTAGTCGCAACTGCAATAGCGTAATCATCGGTCTGTGGCCATTCAGAACGTTTCATGACCATTTTCTTTACTCCCTATGAAAGTACTTCAATCTCTCTTGCGGTTGGCTCTAATTTCGCTTTACCACCGCTAGGTTTTGCTAGTACTTTCTCGCATTTCAAGCATTTTACCTCTGTGGTAGCATGTCCAAAAATAATCTGCTCGTTCTCACAGTCAAGGCACTTCACTTTGATAAATCGTGATCTTGGTTGCTGAACGATATCACCTTTAGGCACATCAATCACCTACGCTTTCAGAACTTCGACCTTCTTCAGTCGCATACCACTGGTATGGAGGGTGTGTTCACACTCTTTGCACTTGAACTTCAGAACAGTCTTCTTTGTTGTCTTGGCGAACCTCTTCTGGATTGGTTTTGGAAATGATCCGTATCCCCGAGTTCTTCTCTTCATTCGGCGTTCTCCCTGAGCCAAGCTTCGTCTTTTTCCTGCTTTTTCAATTGCAACAGTATGTACAGTGTGTTTCTTACACCGGGGACAATATCTGTTCAGTTCTGCCTTAACTTTCATTAATAGTCACCAACCCTGACCGTGCCAAACGGCTAGGAGTCCTTTATAATCATTAGGGCATGTTCATTCTGACTCGAGATTCAGAACTACGATGCGGATTGAGCGGCCAACGCAACAATGTGCGCAATCACTGTAGCTATCAAGAGTATGCTCGACAGGATGATCACCAGTGTTGGCCCCACCTTGACGCCTGGCGTCTCGTCTTCGAAGAACCTTATTAGCCCCGCGCCTCCGCTTGGCATTGGTCCATCTCCGCGCTTTCCCTTTCTTCTTTTTTTGGCTGTCTTTGGCATCAAGGTTCACCTTACTAAAGGATGGTTGTCCTCACCCTATGAGGTTTATTAAGTCTTCCAATGGTTGAAATCCAATAATTACACCAAGAGCAACTTCCTGCGTGCCAGCTCTGCAGAGGGTCTTCCATCGGGCATCATTCTTCAGTTCTATCTTGTCGCACAATTTACACACCGAGAGTATGTGCGGATAGAGGTTGAAAAGAACCTACGCGTTGATCGAGGTTTCCAGCTCATCTATTTTCTTCAGAATTCTTTGTCTGAGGGTCTTCACACCTGGTGAGTCTGTGAAGGTGAGGGCATCCTGTAGTGTCATCAAAGCAGCTTCTGTTTCACCAATCTGAGTCTGATACTCCGCCTTGAGAAGCGCGTGCTGCATCTTGATTCCAGGATAGTTCTTCTCCCTTGAATGAATCCCTAATCGCGTCATCCATGGTCCGGATGATTCTAGATCTCCCTGCCTTTTGGATTCCTTTATCATAAGCATCTCTGCTTTTGCTAGAGCAATAAGTGCACTATTAACATATACTTCATATTTCAGCCGCTCAGCCTCATCAAGTGAATCAACTATGTATTGCATGCCTTCTTCTAAATTCCCTAGTGATAATTCTAATATGCCAGACACAAAATTGTAATTAATAAGACCAACTTCATCTCCGCGTTGTAAGACTGCTTTATGAGCCTCATTAAGAAGATGAGGGATGTCATCAAGCTGACCTAGTTGAATCATAGTTCTAGCAACCGCTAGTACAAAAAACCGATGTTCAGTTGAAGGCAATTCCCTCAGGGCTTCAGAAGTGATATCTTCGCCATCTCTCTTCCAATTCAACCATTCAAGTGCCTCTTCTGGAAGGTCAATATCACAGTAAAGACGAGCCAGTACTACAGCTGATGCAGATTTATTATGACCACTTGGTTCGGAGATACGATTTGCTTCAATATAGAATTCTGCAGCCAAATCATATTCTCCTATAATTGTGTGGAATAGACCCAAGGTTCTTGCTGTTGTTTCAGCCCAAGCGAAAGCTCCAACCGACTTGAAATTTCGATATGACTCTTCCAGTTTCTCGATTGCAAGCCAAACATCAGATTCCTTCAGCTGACCAGCTAGATCAATATTCGCATCCGCCATTCTTATGATATCATTATGCTCCTTAGCTATTTTGTACGCTCGTTCGAAATGGCTTATGGCACCTTGGAAGTTTCCCCCGTCTCTGAAATCCCATCCGCGCTTGATGTAGACCTCAGGCAAGAAGCACTTGAGTTCTGGGCACCTCTCCATTATCTCTTCAGCCTCATCTAGATATTTCTCCCTTATGAGAACTGGAGCGAATTTTCCACCTCCCATTAGAAGATGAACTCGCACCCAATCTTCAGGAGATTTTTCTAATGCTAGCTCTAACGTGGATGGAACCTCATCCCAGTCTAATTTTATTTGAGCTCCATGAAAAGCAAGAGAGTATACCCAAGGTCTGAGCACATCATCTTCCAGAATGCGATCGCGCAGTTTATCGAATATTTGAAGATTAACTGTCAGCCAAGCTTGAATTGTGGTAAAATATGAGAGATCGTTTGTTTCCTTTTGAAACAGAACAAGGTCTACAAGTCGATTCACAAAGTCATCATAACCATCCGCTTCATTGAGAACTGTTTCAACAATTGTCCGTGTATTCTCTGTGAGAAACGGATAGAAGTTGGTGATTGTGCCAAAAGGTTCCACGCTTGACCTTCACCCATCCCACATCTAATCGTCTACTTTGAGATAAGCTTGACGAAACTCAGGATTCTTCTCAGCCTGTCAGTGTATTCCCGAAGAATTGGTTGCTCTCAGTGTCAGGATACGTTGGCGTAGCTTTCTCCCTGCACATTTTCCTGTGATACAGTTCGTTCCGAGGGAGATAATGATTCATCTCGGAAATGACAAGCTTGGTTTGGTTAATATTTAAGTTGATGACCCCGTCTTTCCATTCATTAAGATAGTAATGAGGGAATTTATTGTCCGATATTTTAAATCAGTGGGTCAATGATGTAAAGACACGTTGGAACCATGAAGTCGATCTATTTGAAGAAAAACTACTTGGCCTCCCTGTTGTTTCAAGATCAGATATGGTGAACACAGCTATTGTTGAACTGGCAAAGGTTGGTTGGGGAGGAAGACTAGAATTCCCAACCATATCCGACTGGAGCAAAAACAAGAAAAATTGGCATCATAACTGTGTGTTCACATTGAAAGGACTCAATGAAGCCCTTGAGTTCCTTGTCCAATGCATGCATAGTACACAACAGATCAATGACTTTTCGAAAATAGTGAACGACTCGCGAACACAGGGGGAAAAAGGAATCCCATATTTGGTCTTTCACCTGTGGTGGATTCAAACAGAGGACAGAACGGGAAATGACTATGTCTATTATTTCCGCCTAGGGCCCGAAGATTTCGCTGGGAGATATTTCCCAAAGTAACTTAAGGCAATCTCAATCGAGTTGATTCGCCTTTAGGTCATGAGTCGGCGAACAACCAACCGTGCGAATGTGATGTTCCTACCCTTATCGTCCTCTGCTATCTTCTGCGGGTATCCTATTATTCTCTCCCAATCAAGGTAGGTCTGATATCCCTCTTTGTCAGGGAAGTTAT
>JBHLQJ010000068.1:0-12288 GCA_048884945.1 Candidatus Thorarchaeota archaeon
CTCATTTCTTCATCCTCCTTACTTCATCGTAAATCATCCTCAACACATCCCTATCTGGAAGTACTCCTTGTTGGGGGTCGATTACCTTCTTGAGATACAATGGAAGCCCATCCATTCTTGTAGCTGCACCATCACACTCGATTCCAGCAATTGCAGTCTGTATGTTGACTTTTGCGAGAAGCGAAGTCATATTCCTTTTAGGATCAATATTGATGACTGGAATCTTGGACAGATGTTTCACAGCTTCTCTTGGAAAATGAGCGGCTGGGTCCGCTGCTATGTTGAGAACCGCATCTGGCTCACCTCTCACTAGCATGTCAACTGCAGTGTATTCACCAGGTTGGTATCGAGGATAGCCACGAGCGTAATCTACGGCATACGGATAACCAGTCTGCCAGGTTGATGTCTTATTTGCGCCTGCTACATTGTAGTGCCCTCTCATAGGCAGCATGCTCCATTTTGTATAGTGATTGAGATCCTGAATCAGTCTGATTGCTGCATCGATGTTTCTGTGGCGACCCTTGGACTGAGTCAAACCGAGGCCAAAGAAGAGAACACCGTACTTAGCGGCTTTCATTGTATCAACGAGTTCGGAAAGATCAGTAACAGAAACACCGCCGACTTCATCAACTTCTAAGATTTTGCCACGCGCAAGTGCGCGTAGAGCAGAAATGACCTCCAAATCGGAACCAGGATTAAGTTTGATAAATCTGTCAGCAACACCTGCACTGATAGTTTTTCGGACATCAAACACCCATATTTTGCGATCTTTCTTACCATCCTTAATGTATAGACCGTTTGCTCTAGTATAGCGGCTCATATGTCGAGGATGAGCAAACTGGGGATTGGAGCCCCAATAGAGAACAAGATCGGCTCTATGACGAACTTCAGCAAGTGCTGCTATTGCTTCACCAGACTCTTGCGAACCTAAAACGGTGGGTCCATGGCAGACAGAGGAGGTATTATCTACCACCCCACCCACTTCCTCAGCAATCTTGTAAGCCTCTCTATGAGCGTCATTTTCTGTTGAGCTCAGACCATACACCAGCAAACGTTTCGAGTTCACAATAATCTCAGCTGCCTTCTTGACCAAATCTGCGAGAGGTTGTTTCATTTCAAGACGGTCGTCGTGATGACTGAGAAACTTAGCCTGACTAATTGAACAACCATTCTTATTGTCAGTAATCTTGTTTCCATCTATAGAAAGTGCGATATCGTCACAAAGGCAACCACAAAACGGGCAGACAATGTGTTCTTTGATTCCACCAGTTTCAGTCATTATGCATCCTCCAGCATTTGTTTCAAGAGACTCTCCACGTCAAGCACTTTCTGACCTTTTGCTGCGAAGAGTTTCGCAGGTACTCCTTTGAAATCAGGCATCCCTGAGTTCTCTGTATCAGGTCCAATTACAGCATTAGCAAAGGGTCCGCAAGGTATGAATACTATACCAGGCGCAGCTCTTCGATCTAACTTGCATGACACTATAACGCTCCCATGCAATGTTTCTATTCGGACAGAATCACCTTCTTCCAAGCCCAAAGCATCGAGGGTGATGTTATCCATCTCACAAAAAGAAACTTCTTTGAGGTATTCAGGACCAAGCTTCCCTAGCTCCATAGCTCGGCCTTGTTTTAGGGTTCGACCCGAAGTTAATGTTGCTTCGACTCCCACATGACTCATGCAAGACATCTCCGTAAATGTACAAACTACCAATTCAAACTGCAATAAGAATTCTTGGGGAAATAGAAATCTGTTGAGAGAAGATGAAGTAGGGACGGGGAGTGTTTACAATCCATTCAGATTGTCATCCATAGCGCAACTATTTTTTTTGCTCCACATCCCTACAACTTTCCGGTGTACAACTCGATTATTTACATTAATGTGTACTCAGGTACACCATCATTTGATACTACGTCCAGAAAATATAGGCGTTGTTAACCTCTTTCTGCTATATCAGAGTATTACATCAACCACTTCGAAGCCTTTATCAGACAAGTTACAGGGAGGGCGCCAAGAGTGCTCTCTGTCAAAACAAGGTTGTTGATTAGTATATGACTGTTGATAAGAAGACGTTGAAAGAACTCTATGCAAGTACACTGAAAGTTCGTAGATTTGAGGAAAAGGTCTGGGATCTTTTTGGAGAGAACATTGTTCCTGGAACCTTACATCTTTACTTAGGCCAAGAGGCTGTAGCAGCTGGAGTTGCAACAGCACTCAAAAAGACTGACTGGATACAGAGCACTCATAGGGGGCATGGACATGTTATCGCCAAGGGAGCAGACATGAACGCTGCTCTTGCAGAGCTGCTTGGGAAAGCCACAGGCTCTTGCAAGGGAAAAGGCGGTTCAATGCATATCACTCAATTTGATGTAGGAGTACTTGGAGCTACAGGAGTTGTTGCTTCAGGCCTACCAATCGCTGTCGGTGCAGCTTTATCATGTCAGATGAGAGGCACTGATGATGTCGTGGCATGTTTCTTCGGAGATGGTGCATCCAACAATGGCACATTTGGTGAATCACTCAACATGTCAGCGATATGGAAACTCCCCTTGATTTGGGTTGTTGAGAATAACTTGTATGCGATGGGAACGCCCATCAAAATGATGTGCCCAAGTGCAACAATCGCTCAGAGAGCTGATGGTTATTGCATCCCGAATGTTGTCGTAGATGGGAACAATGCACTTGCAGTATATGAGGCAGCTGTTGAAGCAGTAAAAAGGGCTAGAGAAGGTGGAGGTCCTACACTTATTGAATGTCAGACATATAGGATGAAGGGACACTCACGATTCGATGCTGCAAAGTACAGACCAGAGGAGGAAGCAAAGTACTGGCTCAGCGAGGAACGGGATGCTGTTCGTATAATTAGAGAGATTGCCATAGAACAGGGAGCATTGACTGAGAAAGAAGCTGAAAAGATTGAAGCCAAGATTTCAAAGGATATTGAAAAAGCGGCTGAGTTTGCGAAAAAGTCTGATTATCCCAAGCCAGAGGAAACTATAGACGATGTCTATGCGGAGGTGTTCTAGATGCCAGAGATGACATACAGAGATGCTCTAACAGCTGGACTTCGTGAAGAGATGCTACGCGATGACCGCGTGTTCATTATGGGCGAAGATGTTGGGCTTCGATGGGGTGGAGCTTTCAAAGTTACCAAGGGATTGGCAGAGGAGTTTGGTGAAGCTAGAGTGCGAGATACGCCCATATCTGAGAACACTATTGCAGGTGCTGCTGTGGGAGCAGCTATCACAGGGCTGATTCCTGTCGCTGAAATCATGTTTGGAGACCTTATTACACTCGCCATGGATCAGGTCTGCAATCAGGCTGCCAAGATGCGATACATGTTCGGAGGACAGACTTCAGTGCCCTTAGTCCTTCGGACTGTGTTTGGTGGGGGCAAGAACATTGCATCACACCACTCACAGAGTCTTGAGTCTTGGTTCATGCACACTCCAGGTCTCAAAATCGCAGTACCAGCATTTGCTTATGATGTGAAGGGTCTCATCAAGACAGCCATAAGAGACCCCGACCCTGTTATGTTCTTTGAGCATAAGCTTGTTTATGACAAGAAAGAAGAGGTGCCTGATGATGATTACACGATCCCATTCGGACAAGCAAGGGTCAGAAGAGAAGGGACAGATGTTACTGTGTGGGGAACTTTCTTTATGCTTCACAGAGCACTTGAAGTGGCTAATGAGCTTGAGAAAGAGGGTATTAGTGTAGAAGTCATCGATCCTAGGACTCTTGCTCCTTTGGATGTCAAGACCTTGGTTAATTCCGTGAAGAAGACCGGACGACTTGTACTTGTAACTGAAGAAACCAGGACAGGAGCAACCACAGCAGAAGTTGCGGCGATTGTTCAAGAGGAGGCGTTTGACTGGCTGGATGCACCAATAAAAAGGGTGAATGCACCAGATACACCGGTTCCATTCAGTCCCCCACTTGAAAATTATTTCATTCCTGATAACAAGAGAATCGCCGAGGCAATCAGAGATGTTGTGTAGGTGAAATTGATGGTAACAACCATGATCATGCAACGAATGAGTGTAGCCATGGAATACGGTGTGATACTCAAATGGCTAAAAAAAGAAGGAGACACTGTAAAACAGGGTGAACCAATCGTTGAGATCTTTGGTGAAAAGAACGAGTTCGAATTGGAAGCACCAGCTGATGGGATCTTGCTCAAGATTCTATGTGATGTGGATGATGAGATCCCTATCAGTGAGCCGATAGCATACATCGGAGAGAGAGGCGAGAAAGTACCTGATGCAGTGCCAATAAAGCTCAACAAAGCTGCTGTCACTACTACTGCAACCATCACGCCCAGTGTTTCAATCCCTGTAACAAAGCTTGCAGCGAAAACTACTGCACCACGAGTTGAAACTCGATTACCAGGAGGAAAAATCAAAGCCTCCCCACGAGCCAAAAAGAAAGCAAAAGAGATGGGTGTCGACCTCTCCATTCTTGTTGGTACTGGTCCAGAAGGGAGAATTATTGAAAAAGATGTCCTTGAAGCACAGACTACATCTCAAATTACAGTTTCTGATGAACGTAAGGTGTTGCAGGTCGCTCCTCTGACGCCCTTGCGGAGAACCATTGCACGAAGAATGACTCAAAGTGCTCAGAATCCACATATCACCATGATTACTGAGATTGACATGACAGAAGTTGTGGAGCTACGTAATGAAATTAACGAGCAAGTTGAGAAGAAGCAAGGGATTAGGGTTTCATTCAATGATATAATCGTGAAGGCTGTAGCAGATACACTCGATCGATTTCCAAAATTTAACGCAACCCTTGTGGGAAATGATTTGGTCATGTTCGATGTGGTGAACATCGGTGTGGCCATGGCAACTGATGATGGCCTAATTGTACCAACAATTAGAGGAGCAAACAGGAAATCAATCACTGAGATCGCCTTGGAAACTAAGGACTTTGGGAAACGGGCAAAGACGAATGAACTGAAACCCGAAGAGCTTTCAGGAAGCACCTTCACTGTATCGAACCTTGGACCATTCAACGTTGATCTTTTCATTCCTGTAATCAACCCTCCAGAAACTGCAATCTTAGCTCTCGGGCAAATCAATAAGAAACCGGTTGTGATTGATGATAAGATTGTAATCAGGTCAATGATGATGGCTAGCTGCGCTGTGGATCATAGAGTGCTGGATGGTGCACCAGCAGGACAATTTCTAGCCGCATTAAAAGAAACCCTTGAAAATCCATTCATGATGAAAATCTAGGAAATAGCTTCATCTCAGTGCCAATTACTCATATAGATTTTTGTGCTTCTAGAGTGCACATTTCTCAATATCATCAAAGATTAGTTGCGTAGTTATGTCTGCACTCATGATAACACTCGGAACGCCAACACCGTTATGACTATTTGCTGAAGACCAGTAGTAACTAGAGTAATGCCAAAGCGTTATCAGTCTTCAAAGTGGAGTTTCACTTGAAACTGAGATGATTCATACTAATACTTGTCCAAAGTGTGGAAGCAGTAGAATAGCAGGACCTCATAAGGTAGCAGGTCAACATTATGTTAGGATTGACCTGCCAGGATTTTCAACTGCGACACTAGAGTCTTTTACTTGCGCAGATTGTGGTTATACTGAGTTCTATGCAGATCAAATCGGTCTTCAAAATATTAGAGCATCGGGGAGATTCGTGCTTGGCTCACAACAAACATATTCAGAGCCTTATCTTGAGTCACCTCCAAAAGGAAGAGTTTGTCCATATTGTAGTACTCAGCTTCGTCCAGGATCACTGACATGCCACGAGTGTGGTAACATACTCTCATAATTTTATGAGGTGCTTTCGTCAATTAGAAAGTTGGCGACCTTATATTATACGGAGCAGACCGATTGCTGACACGTGTTATTCGTGTCAGCCTCGAATACGACATCTGCTCCAAGCCTCAACCGTTGCTCTGAGGCCTCCTGCCGGTGGTGAGCAACCTTCTTTGACCACCGGCTAACCAATACATTTTGCGCTTGCAACAAGCTAATCAGTGACATATGTATGAAGCATATGACACAGTAGAATTGAGAGATATGCTCATGAAATGGCGGCTAATTACAGAGGATAGCACAGATGTCTATCGGAACCTCGCATTTGATGAAGCAATAGCTAGAGTAGCCGCCTATCAAGAGGATAAACGGAGTACCATTCGGTTCTGGCGTTCTGATAGAGCAGTGGTTATTGGCAGATTTCAGTGTGTTCACAAAGAGGTGAATCTTTCTTATTGTGAAGAGAATGAGATTTCGATTGCTCGAAGGTTCACAGGAGGGGGAGCTGTGTATCACGACCGAGGGAACCTTAACTTCTCAATTTGTGCAAACCGAAGTGAAAACTACGTCCCAAAGAAATTGAATGAAATCTATGAGTTATTCATTGGTGCTATCTCGAACGCTTTACAATCAGTGGACATCCCAACAAAATACGACCCTAGCCGCTCATGTATTAGAATAGATGGCTTAAAAATCACTGGAACAGCTGGTTGGCTCAAGAGAGGTGTTGCGTTTCTGCACGGAACTCTGTTAATCAATGCAGATCTTCTAATGCTCCGTCGAAGTCTTTCACCACCTGCAGAACAACCGGTTTTTCTACGTGATCGGACTAGAGTCCGATGCATGGAGAGCAAGCGAGATAATGTGACCAATATCTCAGACCATGTTAGGGCATGTCCAACAGATGAAGAGATCAAAAATGCAATAACAGAAGGTTTGGAGAGAGTTTCTGGAAAGTCAATCAATAGAGGAGATTATTCAGAAGAAGAGAGGGACACTGCACAGGCTTTATATCAAAGCCGCTATTCCCAGTCCGAGTGGAATCTGGGAAAACCAGCATAACAAATCTGAGGATGGTTCAATGACAGAAGATGTAGAAAAGACACTGAAGAGTTTCATGAAACATTTTGGCGCACTAAACCGAGATATTCCTGATACAAGAAATGCCTTCACAGACCTCCAGAAGACAGTTCATAAAGATGGTGCGCTCTCAGCCAAATTCAAAGAGATAATTTGTATCGTGGCTTCGGTGCTCGCTCCTTGTGAAGAATGTATGGTCTATCACACTAAGCAAGCACTCACCCTTGGAGCGACAAGGGATGAGATCATGGAAGCGTGTTCTGTAGCAATAGTCATGGGTGGGGGACCAGCAGCATCTCATGTAGCCACAGTGCAAGACTGTCTTGACGCATGGGCACCTAGGGAGAAGAAGTAAAATCGCGAACACACAGGAATTTCACCGGGTCTGAGTGATGATTGAAGAACTGATGAGGTTCATTCCCAGAGATATGGAGGACATCTCCGGGGCATAGATGTAGTTCCTCAGCTCCTATCTTGACAGTTACTTTTCCACTTAGTACATAGACTCCATGTTCATGCGAATGGACATCATATGCTGTGTGACCACCAGACTGGATTACATAGGCTCGTAGTGCGAAGTTCTTTGATGAGTTATCAGGGTTAAGAAATTGTTTTCGTCGAACATCTTTCATTCCAGGATGGTCATAGACCTCGTATTCTTCAGGGCTTGAGTCTTTCGTCAGATACATTCGCGCACCGTCCAGCTTCACTCAAACTTAGTGAAGAGGACCTTGATTGCTTTTTGGCTTTCCATTAGTTCAAAGCCTTTCTGCCATTCTGAGAGTGAGATTCTGTGTGTGATTAGCGGTGATACGTCCACTTTGCGAGAGGACATCAACCGAAGTGTTGTGACCCACGTCGCGGGGAGAGTGCCCCAAGTCCCGGACATTGTGAGTTCTTTTATGACAATCGGATCAAGATCTATGTTAGCTGGACTCCCACGGACGCCCAAAAGCGTCACATGTCCTGCGACTTTCACGAAATCTAGAGCTTGTGTACAAGCCACACAAGCACCAGATGCTTCGATGACAGCATCAGCCCCTCGCCCATCAGTTTCGGCTTTGATTATATCGATTGGGTTCTCTTCACCCTGAACATCAATTGTCATATCTGCGCCAATTTTCTTTGCTATGTCAAAGCGCCACTGGTCAGAAGACACACCAGTCACTATGACTTTTCCAGCACCCATTGCCTTGGCCACTTGAGTTGCCATAAGACCCATGGTACCGGGACCTTGAACCACAACAACATCTCCTGGACAAATTGGGGTCGTATCAATCACAGAATGAACTACACAAGCCAATGGTTCAGCCAGTGCAGCTTCTTCCATTGAAACGCCTTTTGGAACCTGATGAACAATATAATCCGGTACAACCAGGTATTTTGCAAAGGCACCATTCGCACGCGATGTGCCAAGGATTCTTTTGTTTTCTGCAGTGCAGCGGTTCATGTGACCTGTCTTGCACTGATAGCACTTGCCACAATAAGCTGTCGCAGGAGACACCACAGGAACTCCATCTGACACAGAAGTCACATCTGATCCGACTTCAAGGGCAGTCCCGGAATATTCATGACCAAGAACGACAGGAGGTGTGTAAAATGCTTGGTCATGTTTGATGTGAATATCGGTGCCACAAAGGCCAGCTGCTGCCACCTCAATCAAGACTTCATCTCTTTTGGGTTTAGGAACTTCAAGTTCCCGAAGCTCTAGATTTCCAATCCCACGAGCGGTCTTCATCAGTCCTCTCAAAGTTGTGACCTCCAACGTCTGATATCTGATACTCTATAGAATCTTGTGGATGTGGCGAGAGACCTATTACTGAGTCAATCATGCGTCAATGAGTTGAAAAAATCCGCAGTCTCATCTCCCTGGTCCAATGAACGAACCCTATATCCAGTACTCAATTCTCCACGTATTTTACTTGCTACTTGCGCTCCAACGAATCGTTTGCGAACATTGGCTTCCTTTCCCAACCAGATATACACATTCTTGTTTGTGTTATCTACAATGCAAAAGACTCGATCAGGTTGCAAGCTCTCCCTATTGATATCTACAGAGTGTGATGTACCATCCTCTTGCATTTCGAGTGCATTGACCATTGGGTTATCCTCGTATGGGTGGGCAGCGCAAGTCCGAAATATTACGTGACAGACAAGTGAAAAAGCTTCCTCATATCTGGATATATATAACACTCGGATGTCCTCATGACTTTCTATCATTAAAAAGATAGACATGCACCTAGTTGGTAGTATTTGGTATTTTACTAAACTCGTTCAAATGTTGCCTTCAGCGTTCCACCACAGTAGTTGCACTTTGCTTCGAGAGGCCCGGTCCAGTCAATGCCTTCATGGCTTGTTGCTGCCCCACATGATGGACACCGGTCTGGTAACCTAACAGTTCGTACTTCAGAACCATCAGAACGCCGTTCACCGCGATAGCGCTCAGGGATGACAAAAGATGGTGCTTCGATGGTAAAACCACGAGCTACACTTGATGCAATACCCGAACTTGCTCTACATGCAAAGACAACGCCAATAATCACAATGATAATAACGAAAACCATGATGAATGTAAACATTATCGAGAATGTCCCGAAAATATTATCGAATATATTGAAGAAATCGAACTGCAACCATTTCTCTCCTTGACGATGGTGTTTCATTTACTGCCGATGCTTAAGGGCTTATTACTTTTGTTAGAAGGGCTTCAGGGTTTTATATAGAGAAAACATATGGAAATTTAACACAAGGTAACTTCGGAAATTATAAAAGCTGGCTTAAAGTGCTGGCGTAGACAGAAATAGTTGGAGGCCATAATACAAATGCAAATCCCAGCGTTCCTTCTGAGGAAGCTATACATCAAAGGAAGCCTCGAAAATGTCGAGGACGGTTTCTCCTTTAAACTCAAAAATTCATTATCACCCGGCACTACTACTGCAGTGGCACCAATCAAGGTGAATGGTAATGAGTACCCACTTGACTCCACAATTATCAGATCAATAGATGGTGAAGTCAAAGGATCCGAAATTAGTGAAGAGAACTCATTCCCAATCAAAGTAGGTGTAGAAATAGAGATACACATCAAGGGAGATTCCCTCCCTGAAGGTGAGCATACAATAGATATCTCACTCAAGACAAAGGAAGCAGGTACTCTAGCTTTTGATGTCAAGGACTCAATTTAGTATCAATAACTGCAGAAGGTAAAACACCTTCTGCATGCGACTTCTTAACAGACTAAGCTAGGCTAGTTATAAGCAGAGATACCAGAAATAGAATTGGCGTAATAAAAATCATGAAAAATATGAGAACGTCACCAGCCTTCTTCCACATACCTTTCGTGAAAGGACAAACTTCTGCTTCATGAATGTCTTGAGGAACATCAATTATGCGTTCAGGAGCCGTTTCTTCTGTCATGTTGCCACTTGACATCATCAATTAGACTTCTTATGACCATTCTGTTGTGGACCGAAATCGCCACAATAGTTTTCAGCAAGCGAAACCTAGTTTCAAGTGGTGGAAGGTTGTGTACGTAAAGATTCGGAAAGACGGTGCCCTTGGTCTTGGCCGCGGAACCGAGGGGACTGCAGAAATCACATTGGGTTATGGAGAAGCCCATATGGTTGCCGCAGCCTTGGACAAACTTGCACAGACTGCACGTAGCTATAAGCAGGAATATCTGAAGACCACAGATGTTGGTGGAGGAAATAAAGTCACATTTGAACGAGCTGATGATGGAACTATTTCGATTTCAGGAGATCGACAAACCTACATCTGTACTGAACCTGAAATTAGACAATTAGCTGAGCGGTTAAAGCATCTACCACCAGTTGAGGTAGCACCACCCTCAGACTATGTCAAGAAAATAACACCTGCTGATGGGATGTGTCTGGTAGTCACAAATGGAGGAAACTCTATCAAACTAAAGCTTCCCGAGGCCGCAATTCTAAAGACTTCAATCAAGAGTAGTATTGAATCAAGATTCTTCGATGAAATCATCAGTGTCGGTCAGCGGCAAATCACAGTGAGCAGAAGTAGCGACCTCAAATGGCAACTTAGTGGAGAGAGCACAACGGTTAGGTTCACTGCATACGAGGTTGAGGCGCTTGTTGCTGGTCTGCACAATGGCATTCTAGATGTTCTGATGGATGTTGTGAAGAGCTTTGGGGCTGATGATGTTTCAGACATCCGCGTCAAGAGTCAATTAAAACGAATTGAACAAGACACCACGGATATTTTTGATGAAGACAAGAGTGCAAAAGGACTAGTGAAGGACATTACCAAAAGAGCGAGGAAAATCATTGGAATCGATGAGTATGCTGATGAGCGTGCTACTAGGTTCATTGAAATGTGTAATTATGTCTATGCGAATATTAACACGGCATACGTTGAACCTTTATTCGAACTCTTTTCCAAGGTGTTTGTTGCTCAAATATAAGAAGAGATTCAGCGCTCATCTTCAACTAGTTCAATTACATAATGGTCCTTTGTGAAAAGAAAACAGATCTTTCGATTGTCAAAGAGTGGTGCTTCAACCGGTTTTGAAATCACAGTAGCGCCACTCTGGCGTGCTTTAGATTTCGCTTCTTCAATATCAGGCACTAAATAGCATAGATGGTACAATGCTTGTCGTTTTCTAAGCAGGTCGGAAACAGGAGAATCCTCAGTCAGAGGGGAAATCAATTCAATCTTCACAGGAGCATTCTCTGATGGGCCTAATAATACAACTCGTACCTTCTGAGCATGATCATCTACGATTGGACCAAGCTGCTTGTATCCAAAAAGCGCTTCATGATTCCTAATACCCTCTTCGATATCCTTAACGATGATACCTATATGACTGAGTTTCACGGACTCACCTCAACGATGATTCTTATTGTTCTCGCATAAGTGTTACCATAAATTCCAACAAGAAGCTTCTTGTCGCAATCCTTTTGAAAGACTCCTCTAAACTAAAATGCATCTTAACAACGGTGGAGATATTGTCAGACTCGAGCTATATTGGACAACTTGGCAAGAAATGGGGTTAGCAAGCTCCAAAACAATTCTATCGTATGCTCAAGCTCCACCGAACCTCTTTCAATACTATCTTGAACAACATGTTTGGTGTTCTGGATGAATTCGATGCTCGTTTTGCTTTTCCCACAGTAGCTGCAATAGCAAAAATGAATCCAGAACTAGTCAAACGAATCGAAGAAGAAGGTCATGAAGTAGCAAGTCATGGGTATAACCATGTGAGATATCCTACAATTAGCGTTCAAGCAAGACAGCAAGATTTGTTACTCAGTCTCCAGGTATTCAAGAAAATGGGAGTTAAAATATCGGGTTTCAGAGCACCTTATGACAACTACACTGATGACATGCCTGAATTATTGGAACAAGCAGGTCTCCTTTGGGACGGAGGATTTGGATTCAGACCAGAGTA
>JBHLQJ010000069.1:0-269 GCA_048884945.1 Candidatus Thorarchaeota archaeon
CATAGATGAGAAGAATAAACCATCAAAGTGGATAACTCTCAGGGCGTTGCGTGTGCTTCGAAGATATCTTGGCTAGTATCATAATGATCCTATAAAATACAAACACATTCTTACTAGAATCATCGTCGATCGATGGGGATTGTAACTTTATACGCACCTTTTGCGTGGTCTTTTCTTAACTCCATCAAACCATAACCAAGTCCATAGCAGAATATTGTGGGTTCAGGGGTCGTCTTGATGTAGACATAATCAGTGCCTATTTCATCAGC
>JBHLQJ010000069.1:279-12087 GCA_048884945.1 Candidatus Thorarchaeota archaeon
TTGTAGATTCATTCGACCAATTCTTGTTTGGCTCATCGCCCATCTGCCATCTGCATTGTCAGCAGGAAGGATTTCAGCCATCCCTCGAAACATTACATAGCTCGCTGGTGCAAACCTAATCCAGTAGTGAGGGAAAGGAACAAAGAGAGACACATTTGGGTTTTGCTTAATATTACGGACTTTCGCATATTTTTCCCCAGCTATGCTGTACAAGGCAAATGGTTTGTCAGGAGGACCTACAGCATAGAGGATTCCAGTGCTATGAGGCCGACCTTTAGGGTCAATAGTTGTTAGAACTCCAAAGGACTTCTTTCTCACGTTCTTCTCTACAAATTCAAACGTAAACCGATTCATAGGATCAAATCCAGAGGGAGGCTATTGATTCAACCTTTTGTGCATTGATTTATTGTTCTTGTAGATGTTAAGAAACTCCTTGAACAGCGTATCATAGAGTTCGCGATTCACTGGATTGGGTTCAAAGACATTTGAATATTGAATAAGATTTGGAATATCATCAAATGTGCAAAATCCAAGTCCTGAGGCAGCAATGAATGCCGCGCCTCTCGCATTAGCCATTATTGGATCCTTGACTTGGCGAACAGACCTATTGAGAACATCCGCAATGATTTGGCACCAGATATCAGACTGAGCGCCACCTCCAATGATATTAACCGGGTCCATCTTCCTCTTGATGAATTTTTCAACCAGTTCAAACAACCATCGAGTGTTGAATGCTACACCTTCGAAGACTGCACGGACTATGTCTTCCTTTTTCACATGGAGTGATATATTATGGAAACCGCCCCTGAGGTTATGGTCTTCGACTGGAGTTCGCTCTCCATAAAGCCATGGAGTAAAGATTAATCTATTACTCCCAGGCGGTGATTGTTTTACAATCTCATCGAATTCCTGGTATACTGCAGGGTTCCCCTTACGAGACTCATCATCAATGTAGAATACATTGTCTCGTAGAAATGTCAGACAAGCTCCTGCACTCTCTTGTTCATTGGCAACAAAATATTTACCTGGAATGGAGGAAGGCAACGAGGCCATATTATGTGATATATCCGTCTTCTTGAAAGGTACATGGCACATCGCCCAGCTACTAGTCCCAATGTAGATGTGTCCCTCAAAATCACGGACTGCGCCGGATCCGACGATTGCAGACTGGAGATCTGGAGACCCAACAACAACTTGTGTGTCCTCTCGAATCCCCAATTCATGAGCCACTTCAGGTTTCACAAGCCCAAGAATGTCAACAGCCTTCATCAGCGGTGGAAGTTTTTCAGCATCAATGCCCATCTTCTTGATGAGCCCCTTGTTATAATGCACGTTGTTGATGTCACGTATGTCTGTTACCCAGTAAAGCATTATCGAGTCATAAGAGGCTGCAAACTTTCCTGTCAGTCGTAGATTCATGTAGTCCTTGGGTTCTAGGAATTTGTATGTGGATTTGTAGACATCGGGGTGTTCATTCTTCAAATAGAGGATATGGGCAGTTGGATCCTTTCCAGCCTTTGCAGGCAGGCCGCCGGTACTCCTTAGCCATCTAGCAATGTTGAGGATTCCGTAACCTGAAATGTTGATTATGCCTTCGTTTATCTTTCTGATATATGGCTCACCACGAGAGTCCATCCAGATGATTGCGTTATGTATATGATTGCCAGATTCATCAACTGCAACTGTTCCAGACCACTGACTTGACACACAAATTGCTACAATCTCATCAATGGGAACTAAATTCAGAGAGAGAAGTCGTTTGGTACTTATGACGAATGCGTTCCACCATTCATCAGGATTCTGCTCTGCACCACCGCCTTCGAAGAGATAGAGTGGAGTTTCTTCAAACTCAAATCCAAGGATCTCTCCGCAAGTATCTGCAAGCGCTACTTTCATTGCAGAAGTTCCATGATCAACCGCAATAACATACTTCTTCTCTCTAATATCTGCAGTCATTTCCTAACCCACTGTTCTTCATGGGCAAACCGGCATATATAGAATGGCTCCAAGTGAATTTTAGATTTCTAGTTGTTCTACATTGCCATCTTTGTCTATTGACTCAATGATCAATGGAGACCCCTTACCGGTCATAACTTCGAGCTTGAGGTGTTCTTGCATAAGGCCGAGAAAATCAAGTGGAGCAACACAAGCTTCCGGAGGTAGCACACCCTGCTTGGTGATTTTCCCGCGTTGCATTAGAATAGCCCCCAATCCAGCGGGGATTCCAGTTCCCTCACCCATCGATTGCCCAATTGAGGACATCTGAAAATTATATTGTCGAGGTTCTCCATCTTCAATACCCTTTATTGATATCTTTAAACAACCTCGCTGTGTACCAAAGTTGGTTTCCTTCAGAATTCGTTCTCTCTCTTTTATGATGTAAGCAATAGCGAAGTCTCTAGGTACCACCTGCTGTCCCCCAAACTCAAGTGGTTTCTCACTGACTATACCGACTTTGACAATATCTTGCGTTAGCCGGTAATATTCAGGAGGAATCACACAACCAAGATTGGTCACTCTATTACATTTGATGTATTTTGGCAATGTTATTGTTTCAGGGTGTGGATATGGATAGCACATGTATTTTCCAATCTGATGGAAATCGACTTCTTCACAAAGACTCGCACCACTCTCCCCGAAGTAATCAATGGTTGTATGTTTCCCATTCAGATACATAGGAATTGGAGAAGTCATACTGTGAATTCTATGCGCAACGACCGCAGCTCCTTCAAAGGGTTCTCCGCCGTGAGCATGAAGAATGTCGATTGAATCGACCTCGTCAAGCATATGGTCAGCACAGAACTTTGTAAGAAGATTAGCTATGCCAGGTGAACTACCCATACCAATGAGTACTGATATTCCAGCTTTCTCTGCTTGTTTATTCATCCCAAGAAGTTTCTGTGTCGCATCAAGATCATCGCAGACATCAACATAGTCTATTTTTGATTCAATTACAGCTTTCAGAATAATTGGTCCAAGTTTGTAGAAAGGTCCAGAGCAATTGAGAACAACATCGGAGTCTCGAATTACATCTTTTATCATCGATGAGACAGTTAGATCAACACTGACTGATGATAATCTGGGGTCTCCGAGCTCATTTATGTACTCATTTGCTTTTTCTATGTTGATATCACCAATTACAATTTCCTCAAAATCGGTAGTCGATAACAAAGCCTTGACAGCTTGAATACCGACACTTCCGCAACCACCTAATACCACAATTCGAGCCATGATTTATTTTTATTATTGCCTGACAGATAAGGTTCGCGATTTTAGTGTGAAACCAATCTTGTCCTGCGGTTTCTCTATTATCCGCTCCACTCTGTGGGCAATCCCTCAATCGATGCGCCCAGCCTCTTTCTCAGAGCTAGCCCAAGCAACGCAATGATTGGTGCGCCAGCCACAACAGGAGTGGAGCCAGCATCAAGTGCAATGCTCAGGGGGACTGACGTTGATAAGAACAACAACTCACTCTCAATACTCTCAACAACTGGGAGCCCAAGAATTGTTATGTCAATTCTATACTGACCCTCTATGCCCAAAACGATGTATAGGACGAGCTCAAAATGTGGCTGTAGAGGCAGAGTATGATTTAGTAGCAGAGTGTTCTGAGGGTCGTACACTGACAGCACAAATGTACCAGACCAATCTACATCCACACCAAGAACAGTCACTGACAATTTAAGACTGCAGTTCGAAGTAACGTAAGGTTCTGTGAGAGGCAGTAAATTGGTGCTGGTAGTCGGTCGTACCTCAAGCTCCAGGTCCAACATACAAGGAGCCAGCGAGTCGGTACCAGCATAATAGACCCTAATCATGTATGCTCCTGCAAGCAAACCATCAAAAGACGTGATTGCTACTCCTCTGCTGTTCGTGCTAACTGTTCTCTCAGTAACAATATCTTCTCCAAGAAAGACCGCGAAGGAAACCTGAGCACCTCCTAATTTGGATAGAGCGCTGGACAATGTAGCTTCAATCTCCACATTCATAGGGTAGTCTACTGGGTATAATGGCTTAACAGTGAATGTTGTGAAACGCCTAGTGAGTATATCAATCGATAGAAGAGTGGGAAGTCGCCATTCGTCACCAAAGTATTGGATTATGAGTGTGTAGTTCCCTGTCCATGATGGAGTCCATGAAACCTCCCCTAGACCATCCTGCAGGTTGATTGGCGTCATATCACCGATGCTCCCATAGACCTCTACGCCATCAGGACGGTATAGACTGACCCAAATTGTCATACCCCTCATAGTTTCATTCAGCGAGCCCACAAGACTTAACGAGAGAGTGTGTTTCTGACCAACAATTCCAGATAGGTCTGCAAACATTGTTACTAGCTCGCTCTGCGTGACTATCTTAAGTTCCCAAAAAACAACTGCACCTATTCTGGTGTTTGACTCAGCTATCGTGATATTTAGACTATAGTCGCCAACGCACAACCCGAAAACATCGAGAATCAGACTATCACTATTCAACCATAGCGAGATTTCTACAACACCACTTACATTTGTCAGAGTGACTACAACTGGCAATGCTTCGGGATTCAATGAGAATCCTAGCTCATCAACTACTGATATCGTGATATTCTTTGAACTTGCTCGGTCTATAACTGATGGTCCGTCGATGATTATAGTACTTGTTCCCATAACAAGAATGTCCATAGCTGAATTGGATGAGTGATAGTGTGCTGAACCTGCGAAGGAGAAAACAATCGTGTAATTCCCACCTCGTATGAGTAAGATCTCAACGACTTCTGGTTCTACTCCCTGCTGAATGATGCTACCACTACATAGGAGACCGTGAACGAGATGATATGCAGCCCACTGGATTGTTCTCCCTTCCAAGGGTGATCCTGCTGAGTCCAAAAGAAGCACGCTAGCATTGAGTGGTATGAGCCCAGCTACAATATTTCCCTGGTTTAGAAGCTCTAATATGACAGATGTACCAAAACTGGAGTGTACAGCCATACTGTCAGACATAGGCAAGTAAGTAGCAAGTCCATAAAACTCAGCATGTACTATCCAGAAACCCTGTTCATCGATAATGACTTCCCATGACACATAACCAGAGGAGTTGGTGATGCGTGTCACAGGACCAAGAGTAGTATCTCCTTCTATGACCAAGTTTACATTCATGCCCACAAGAGGATTACCATAAATATTGAGGAGACGAGCAACAACTCTGAGACTATTTCCCACCTCAATATCGATATCTTCAATCGATAGTGTCAGAGATGTCGGACAATATACCGTATGTTCATGGTCATTCCTGTCCTCAAAGAAGCTATGAACTGAGGGACCTCCAGTGGATGAGACCTCTACACTATACAATCCCCATTGAGTCGGTGTGAACTGCACCACAGTCAGACCATCAATTGTGTCTCTAGTCCGAGTAAGAATCAGCTCGTCAAAGATGTTGTAAATCTTGACCGTTATCCTCAAGCCATCAATTGGAATTCCCAGATCATCTCTCACCATTATGGTCACATCAATGAGTTGGCCTACCGACGGGGGTTTGGGAAGTAAATCAGTGGCTGTATGCGCATAGGTCTTTACAGTCAAATCAGACTGTCTATTGCCGCCCAGCATAAACTGGTCATCTGTGGGAGCTGCTGTTGCTTTCAGGAGGCCATGTAAATCGTCTACATAATATACTGCGTGTGCAATACCTGAAGCATCGGTAACTGCATGCTCTGTCCAAACTGGCACGAGGTCCATGCCTAACACTTGGAAAACAATGTCTATCCCCTCAATATCCCCCGTGGACACAAGATTGTATGTCAAGATTACAGAATTGAATAGATCAACGGTTGAGGAGCTAAGTTCGATAGTGCCGTTCACCAGCTCCATGACTGAAAGTGATGAATCAGTGAAGTTCGCTTGGTAGTAAGTTCCACCATTATGAATTAAGGTTATCATAGCAAGGCCCCTCTCTGAAGGACTCCAAAGGATGGCTGCAAGTCCATTCACAGATGTCACTTGAGTCTGAAAAACCGTCATGCCATTTATTGTGATGGAGAAACTGAGTGTTCTTCCTGCAATATAATGTTCAAGTGCATCTTTGATGCCAACGAAGAACTCTATGGTGTTTCCAACGTTGACTGTTGGATCATGAATGAGAATCATGCTTGGTATAACATACACTCGCTGGACTACTGAATTGTTGCTCGACGAATTAAGTCCAGAACCAGCATATGCCGCATCTATCCTAAAGTCTCCAACGAAGTTGAAAGTGTGGGACACTAGGCATGTACCATCGACTCCTGTATGACTGGCGACCATGCGAATCACAGTACCATTATACCAAGAGATCTTCACTTGCACATCTGCGCCTATGAGGGGAGAGCTCGTCCAGTCCAATACAAGGACGGAGATTCCTAGAGTGGTCCCCTGTTTGATTGGTTGACCTGGTAGACTTAGTAGAAGGGTTGTTTCTCCGAATACAGTATACGTGGCATCAGTGGAGACCTCTAGTAGCCAGCCTTCAGGTGGAACATCTATTATGACTTCCAGTGCTCCTGGTTTAGCAAGACCAAGTAAGAATGTAAGTGAACCATCTCCCTGTGTGTTGCCTATTGAGTCAAGAATAGGTGAACCATTGAGGGTGACGATTGCATGAACAGCTACTCCGGGAAGACCCTCCAAGTCTGAATCCAGTACTACGATCCTAAGTGTAGCTGAGCCTGGTGCAATCAAGTCCTCATCTAATTCAATCATGATGGAGGGTTGCTCATATATCTCAATGGCCCCATTGAACTCACTCTCCATAAGAACATCATTTCTAGCAAAATGCAGATTGAAGGTGTACAGTCCTCTTGTCGAGGGAGTCCAGCTGAAATCATTAGAGCCATCAGAAGACACCAGCATATCTGTGTGAACCACATTCAAACTCTCATCCCAAATTGTGAGTGCCACCGTTTCACCTGCAATGGTGGAACCATTCGACTCCAAGTTGAGCGAGAAGGGTATCAGGGTTTCATTCCCGACTCCTCCTAGTATGAGCGAGATAGAAGTAATGTAGGTGTATACAGGATTTCTTACAGAAACCGTTTTCCAGAGTACAAGATCATTACAACCATCTCTACGTAGCGTGACGATGAGATTGTATGGACCAGCTCCAAGCCCATCAGTGGAGATTAAGAAGTCATAGGGACTAAATTCTGCTGAAGTCAAGTCTCTGAAGTATGACCCATTAGAAAGCCTGATTGTAACATCTGTAGCACCAGCATCTCCGCCACCAGAAAGGTTCCATGACACAGTACCCAAAATTGTATCGCCGCTCACAACATAGGGGGTCTGGACTGATAGGGTGCCCTCCATTGATCCTAGGACATCGGTTGTGTCACTGCCAAAAGCCCTTGACATGCCCCAATTCCAGACAACCAGTGAGACATCCTGTACTCCAATTGCGTCAATATTTGAGGGGACTATGAGTGAGAGAGTATCTACTTCTAAGACATTCTCGAACAAAGTCCACGAATCAAATGCGTGCACAAATATTGAATGTGATGGTTGAGATGAGGCGATGGATACTCCAATGTCTAGTGTTTCACCTAGTTGAACTGAACTAGGTATAGATACAGATAGGGAACACCCCTCTATGATGTTCATCCGGGGTCTCAAGCCAATGATTGACAACATCTCAAGAACTCCAGCTGTGAAAACAGGCTGCCACGGGGTTGATGAGTTGAACCACCCTTCTGCAAACGTAGATCCTAGGTTATTGAGAATAGAGTCGCTATCTATTGAATCAAGACCTATAGAGAAAGCACTTGTATTCAGAAGAGCGAGTGTTTTGACATCCCAACTCAGTGCCCAGAGGTCATTATACTGTAAGCGTGACTCGATGGTACTCGCAATTTCTGCAGCCATGATTGGTGTAACAAGCTCAAGTCTAAGAGCCGTACGAGTACTCAAGAAATCAATTGCTGACTGTACGCCAACAAATGGGGCAAGATTCCAACCTGAAGAGCTCCAACTTCCAGAGGAATAGAGAGAGAGCACTTCTGCTTCTAAGGCAGATCTATACCATATAGTGTCTAGCTCATCTAGATGATACAGAGCTTCAACCGCGGCAACAGTGTATTGCATATGTGGAAGACCAATCACCGATGGTTTGTAATGTCCCGTTGAGGCTTGCCTCATCGAAAGATAGAATGTAATTGAAGAAACCTGACTTGGTGAGAGTGTAGTTGCTGATGAAGCAGCAAGACCAACACCAAAGAACTGAGGCCAGACCCCGGAGAGGTAATATTGCTGATTGTCGTACTCCGGAGCCATCACAACTGAGAGATTCGAGTGTCCGGGGTACTGAATTAATGCAGTCCCTTCAAATCCATGAAGATAATCCCCTATAAGGCCATTGTCCACTTTTCCAGTGTGTGCTAGTCTATTTGCGTCGGACAGCCAGTAAGACCACATCAACGAGGGGATCTCATCCATGAGCTCAAAACCTGCTTCACTCTGGATAGCATCAATGTAAGAGCGAATGCCAGTTGTGACTGGATTAAAAATCAAGCCAAGTTCGTTCAAACACACTGCAACCTCAGCAACAGCCCAGGTCTTTCCTACAATATCATCTGTTGCCAAGCCCATACCAAACCCTCCTGATGGCAATTGATTTGCGACGAACCAAGCTAATCCTGCAGTCATGTTGGATGAATCAAGTGTGCCTAAAACAGACATTGTCGTTAGAGCAGAAGCAGTCCCCCTCGTTATATGCAGGTCAGCTCCGATTGTGTCTCGAAAGGATCCATCACCATTACGCGTTTCGAGTGTCCATTCCGTCAGCTTTGCCGGGTCAGTGTGCGCCTTTCCTAACATCCAAAGTGAGAGCACATATTGCGAGGAATAGATATTGTGAGATTCACCAATTGTCGGATTCTTAGCTATGCCACCCCAGTTTTCTGGAGTTCCTGTATCGCCATCTACGATACATGATCGAAGCCATGATTCAAGGGTAGCTGTGTTAATTTCGTCAAGTCCTCCACTCTCATACAGTGCCTCTGTAGCGTGATAAGAAACCGTCATGTGGTTCGAAAAACCACCATCTACACTTTGTCGTGAGCCTATGTATGAAGTGAGCTTTGTGATACTGAACTGCGAACCCAACCCCATAACTGTGACAAGCCACAGCCCCATTGCAGTTGTGTCTACTGATACGGTACTATCATACAAAGAGTCTGCAAATCCAGCCTCACTCCCGAAGTCTTCGTAGAGATCTCCCAGAATGAGTTGAACGAGTTCCTGGTTCTCCAACTGCCATGCAGAGAATACTTCGAAGGTCGAAATATCATGGATCGCGTGAACTGCGAGATATGTACCCTCAATGCTGGGTGAATGAGAATGATGCAGCCCTCCTGCCAAAGTCTGTCCCTCTTTAGACTGGACTGACTCAAACAGCGTAGCAAGGGAGGTCTCTCGAAGAGCTGTCGCATAAGCTACTGTGTTCACAAAGAGGCCCTTCCCATTCACTGTCCACAGAGTAGGATCTTCTGGACCTATGAGGAACACATCGAGAGGCCAAGACTCGTAGCGTAATGGCGAGAGAACTGCGGGTGTGGTAGTTCCCGTGAGATCTATCAACCTTGACCGTTCAGCCTGAATTTCATCCACGGGTAGAGTCAGGCCGGTCTCCGCAGTGAGGAGTGAGCCCATTGTAAGGCTCGTTGGTTGAGAGAAGAACACTGCCCCATTGAACTCAGGTGTGGTATGCAAATAAGACTCAATGGATGCAGTAGTTGAGGGTGGACTGGTCTGTCTGAGTCTATGAACAAGCCAAGCGGCACGACCGACCAGGATAGTGGGAAGGTCCATTCGGACCAGAAGCGTGATGAACTCCTCACTCACCGCGGATCCATCCGCAGACCCGCAACTGGAGTCGATGATGAGAGCTTGAGCATCATCCAGTAATGCAGGATTAGCTATCACTTCGTTTACAGTGTAGAGGACATGTACAATCCCATGTTCAGTGAGGAGTGATGAGAGTGAAACACCCTGAGAGGGTAACAAAGCTTCAGGAAGCTCAATGATAATATAGCAACCAAAATCTGTTGGTACACCAAGCTCTGCTGCAGGATGCATTAGTTCATCTTGGATGACACGGGTTCCTAACACAGATGGCATGTCTACTATTGCAAGTGTGCTCATCATTGATAGTATGATTATCGCTATTATGAAACCTCGAAGCCTCAATGCTTGTGCCTCCTGTATCTTTGCATATTCGTCGTAATCTCCTTGAGGACAGTCTTGGAGATGACTGGCTCATAGACTATTGATCGGTAAGAGTGGTGCTCAGGCTCGGACTCCGAGAGAGAGGGGGACAGATGACCTTTGGAAAGAAACATTGGCGTGGAGTTAGCGTAAACTGCAGAGCCTGCCCGAGCCTGAACATTTCTCTCAATTTTCTCTCGCCAGCTCACGCGCTAACCCCCAAGTATAATGTGTAGTAGATGAAACCCATAATGACTATGAAACCGATGAACTCAATCACTCCACTCCGAGGTTTGTTTCTAAGAGCTGCTACAATCAACGACAAGTCACCTGATCGGAGAGAGCAGTTGAACAATATTCCAAGTGCCACCCACCAGAACACAAGAGTCCACAATGTTTCCACGTATATCATCACGGGCAAAACAATTAGAGTGAAGGCAGTAAACACTGCAGCAACCACGTTTAGGAATAGGACAACCAACACAATACCCACACGTGGTGGTTTATCCACCTTCAGAAAGACATTGATTTCACCATAGGTGGAAGAACTCCCAATGTCCTCTATGTCGACTCCGAAAACCTTTGCTATGAGGAATCGTATCCCCATATAGGCTAGAGTTCCTGGAAGAAAGATGATGGTGAGGAAGGTCATCAGCTTGTTGCGGGTCCAGTCTTCGAACTCACGCTTCTGACCTGAGAGTAACAGCAGACCTCTCAATATACTAGCTCCGATGATGACTATTGGAGTCACGCTGAACGAATAGATCAGATTTGCAACCATCAGCACACCAATATCTATCTGCAAGGCATCACATCCTTCCATCCGCTATTTCTGGCGCCTCTGTTGCGCTGCTACTGCGGCATGCGGAATCATTCATGATGTGTATGAAGATACAAGGAGTATTCGTAAACTTTCAGTCATGCACGTCTACAGGAGTATAGAGGTATAATGATGTAAAAAAGATGTGATTTAAGCCCCGATGATTAAATTAGGTCTATTAACTGATTTTTCATAAAAAGAGGGATTATAATTGTTTTTTATGATTACTAAAGGTACAAAAGTGCAACTTCAGTACATGATTTACATTCGTTTTGAATTTTGGAGCCATGAAGAAGTTTGTTGAATATGCACACTCATACCCATTGCTCGAGCGTGCTCTGTGTTTTTCCAAACATTTTCCAAAGACGGATGACCTCACGCGCTTTGAATTCAGCAGTTTTTTGACCCATTGCAGGTTCAAGCATTCGTATTAATTTCGCAATCACTGGTGGTTTCAATGACAGGGCTTCAACTTTTGCTGTCATATAGGAGGGCTCGTTGAACACTTCTCTAGCTTGAATGTATGCCTCCCTCTCTGATGGCATAAGTCCATGTGCTCTTAACAGATAGGCTAGTCCTCCATGCCGCTTTAACTCCAAAGCTCCTTTTCTTGGACCTAAACCCGTCAATCCTTTCTTATGAAAGTCACACCCGCACACAATGGCAAGATCACGTAGCAGTTCAATATCTAGGTCCAATACTCGTTCAAGTTCTGAGAGGGTTGTATACTCAATAAGCTCCTTACTCAGCTGAAGACTTCTTGTAACATGAGGACTT
>JBHLQJ010000070.1:0-11806 GCA_048884945.1 Candidatus Thorarchaeota archaeon
CAATCCATTTTCTCAAGTAGATATGAAATCCAGAAACCACTCTGTTGATTTTGATGTTCGTTCAAACCGAAATCAAGATCTTGAAGCTCTAATGCGTTATGATGAACTTGAGGTTTCAATGAAATCATTGCTCCGAGAGATGCAGACCGCATCAGACTCCTATTATCTTTCATCATCTCTTCCCATATCTGTCATTAGATATAGGAATACAATTGATTACATCGCGACAAAAGCACTGGGCAAAGTGAATCTTCACGAATTGGATGCTCAACAGAGAAATATTCTGCGTCTCGCTATCTATGAGCTTCGATGGCTCGATGAAGACTTTGAACACCTCAAATCAATATACCCGCATGACATCGCTCGTTTTGAGGAGGTACTCAAACGTTCCTTAGAGTTAGATTTGGACCTAGCTGTTGGCAAAATGCCGCTTATGAATCGTCTTAGCCTTCTTTACTCTCATCCTTCTTTTATTGTGCAAACTCTTCTTGATAATATGTCTCTTGATGAATGTACCAAACTGATGAAAACCAATAATCTCACACGCTCATACTATGCCAGACCAAATAAGCTGTTTGAAGGCTCTAGTGAATTCTTTGACACACTGACTGGAGTAAAAATGACGCCGGATACCACTATTCCGGAAATCAATCGCGTTGAAGAAGGAATAGATTACCTTGTTAAGTCAGACTTGTTCAAACAAGGTAAAATTCTGATTCAAGACAAAGCTAGCGTCCTTGTTGTAAATGCTCTGGACCCCAGTCCTGGGCAAAAAATATGGGATGCTTGTGCAGCCCCCGGAATGAAAACGCAGCTAATTGCTGAAAGAATGAAGGGGAAAGGTCAACTAATAGCTAGCGATGTTTATCCCAACCGAGTCAAAATGGCGATTGAGCTTTCTAAGAAACTCAATGACACGCATACGAAATGGACTCAATCTGATGCTACAAAGCCAGAATTTAGAGATGCTGACAAAATACTCATAGATGCTCCATGTTCATCAACAGGAATTCTCCAATCCTATCCTTCCTTCAAATGGCGCTTGAACAAGGACACACTTTTCTCCCTAATGGCCATCCAAAATAAGATTCTGGACGGTATTCTCTCAGCATACATGGAGAAACCTGGAACAGAATTAGTATATGCAACATGTTCTATTTTACCTCATGAGGGAGAGTCACAGATAGACTCAGCAATGGGCCGTCATAATATTGAATTGATCGAACCTTTCGATTATGGTGAAAATGGATATCCAAGCTTCAAATGTTCAAAGAAAGTGCGGCGAGTTTTTCCGCACAAACATCACTGCAGTGGATTCTTTGTTGCTCGTATGAGAATCAAGCATTGAGCCTTCTTTCAACTGATTCCATTACTCTTCTAGCAAATTCCCTATCATCCTTAAAGGACCATGGAATTTCCAGAAACAGTTTATTGGCGCTTATCAAGAGGTCTTTGTCACGATTGATCTGAACTTTGAAGATTAGTTTTGTCCAATTAAAACATGGATGCTCCTGAAATGTTTGACTCTCTCCTGATTCGGATGCAATTTTCGTTAGATATGCCATTCCTTCTTTGGGTTTGCCTAGCATTAAGTCTGCAAGTGCACCCATGCAAGCAAGAGTCACTGCATTTTTGATCATTCCTGATTTTATATAGGACGAAGCTCCATCTTTGTATTCTTCCGATTTCTTAGTATAGAGGGACCTGCCATGGCTAATTATCAAATCCCTAGTTTCATCCTTTGAACCCGCTTTCCTGAGGGTGACTCCACCGAGAACAGCTGCTTTTAGCTCCGCTTGCATTTCAGTTGTAGGTTTGAGCTCAGTCAACTTGTCAATCTTCTCGATTAATGCTGTGCCAGATTTCATCAAATCGTGCTTAGTTTCTAACTCATTTAGGGATAGTTTTCCTTCTGCTATGCCCTCTTCGTATACTTCTCTAGCTGACCGGAATAAATCGTATGCCTTCTCGACCAAGTCGTTCTTGTTAGCAAAGTCTATTGCTTTTATATATGCATTAATTGCATTTTCTATTTCACCAAGATTTTCAAACTGCGTTGCTGATTCCAACAACCAAGGAAATGCATCTGTGCTGTTAGTATCAAGTGCATCTTGTCCCCTTGCCAGAGAACTATACGCATCAATGCAGATTGTTGTCCGTTCTGGTTTTCTGCATTTGTTGTTGACTTCAGTCGTTGAGAGTTTGAGTCCTCTAAGCCTGCAATATGGATCGTCTTCTTCCGATGTACCTAGCCACATGCACTTTCCTTCGGTCGCCAAGAAGTTTTCACATCCGAGTTGCCTATGTCTTGATGCCACTTGAATGTTAAAAAACCAAGCTGTATCGTTATCTTTAACTGTGATAAAAGAAGGCCCAGTTTTGAGGTTCTAACGCTGGAAGATGATGACACGGAGCTTGCCATTATTCGACGAAGAAAAATGGCTGAATTAGTTGCTCGTGAAAAAAAGATGCAAGAACAAAAGGAGCAAAAAGAGAAAACTGAAGTTGAGCGCAATAAGCTGCTTCAAAAATTCCTAGCTCCTGATGCTCAGAGCTATCTTTCAAACCTCAAGAAGAACGAACCCCATATTGGAAAAAGGGTTGAGGATGTCATTCTGTATCTTATCGTCTATCGAGAGGTACGGCAGACAATCACTCAGCTCGATATTCGATATGTTGAACGGCAAGTAAAGGGAGAAGGCCCGACAATCCGTGTACAGCGTGATGGCGAAACATCTGATTTCAGCTCTTATGTTAGAGAAGCTATCAAAGAGAATTCAAACGATTCCAATAAAGACTAGACCATTGAATTAGCTCTTCCTCTCCAATCTCTAATTGTGTAATGTAGTTCCTCAATATTGCCCATCTGTTTTTTCCAAGAGTCTGCAGTACGTCTCATCTGAAAGACTAAAGCTCCACCACGAGCAATTTTCTGTTCAAGTATCTCCACCGCAGTTTCTAGTGCATTGACGATACTACCTTGATCATCTGTTCTCCCAATAAAATCATCAAGACTTTCAAAAATCGCATCAGGTTCCATTGCTATCCATGCATCGCGGGGAACTCTTATCTCTCGGTATTTCTTCGCTGGAATGACTGAAGATCCATCTTTGATTTCTACCTCTCCTGCAGTTTGCAGAGCATCAAGTATCTCCATAGCTCCTGAAACATCCATTATTAGGCTGGAAGCTATTTCCTCTATTCTAATAGATTTTCGATTTAATACTAGGTTCAATATTCGATATTTAGGATCTCCAATCTCATGAAGCGTTGCTCGTAATTCCTCAAGAGCCTTTTCTTCTCCATTCAGGACCAAAGCTGCTACATTAGAGAATCGCTTCAAATCCTCTTGCAGTCTAACAACTTGTTGTTCAGACAACTTTAGTTTCTCCCTTATGGAATGTTCCTCTGAGCTGGGTGTTTTCTTTAAGAGTTGATGTGTCTGCTCAGCTTTCATCCCCTGTACTTGTTTTCCAACAGTGTCCAGAGCTCCCTTAGTCTTTGATAATTCGGAGGTGAGAATCTGAATTTCTGAGTCTTTCTGAGCAATTGTAGCCTCCAATTGAGTCACCTGTTGTCCTAGTTGGTTCGCGCGTTTTTGCGAACCTCCAAGTTGAGCTTGCAATGTTTCGATTTTCTGATTTAGAGATACAATCTGCATTGTCTTGTCTCGAAGTCGCTCATTGATATTTTCCGACATTGTGGTCCCATTTTTCTTTACCATATCCATCGATAATTAAAGGCGTCTCGTGTGAATCAGAATAGGAGTTCTAAGCGTTGGAACTATTTGACTCACACACTCATCTGGATATGCCGCATTTCAAGAATGATTTAGAACGGGTCATTCAAAGAGCCAAAGATGCAGGTCTCTTAGGAATGGTTACTAGCTCTATTGGTCCTGCCTCATTTCGAAGGACTCTTGGGATTGTGAAAAAACACCATGAGTATGTACACCATTCAGCTGGTTGCAGTGTTTCACAGCTTACCAGGAAAGATGCGCAATCGATAGTTGAACTCATTAGAAAGTATTCGAAAGATGTTGTTGCGGTTGGAGAGGTTGGATTAGATTATCACTGGGTGAAAGATCCAAATGGACGAAAAAATCAGGAGCCATTGTTCATGATGTTTATTGACCTAGCATCTGAGCTAAACCTCCCAATTGTTATTCACTCTCGCAAAGCAGAATCTGAAGCGACCATGATACTTGAAAGACATTTTTCTGGAGATGTCCTAATGCACTGTTTCGATGGTCCTAGAGAGGTTGCCAAAAGAGTTGCGGATAATAATTGGCACATAACCCTTCCTGCAAATTTTGGCAAATACCGAAATCGAAAGCATGCCGCTGAAATAGTACCGCTCGAACAAATACTCCTAGAAACTGATGGCCCCTATCTGTCTCCAACACCAGAAAGAAATGAACCAGCCAATATCCAATATGGTGTTGAGAGTTTGAGTAAAATATTAGATTTGCCTGGTGAAGATGTGGCTCAGGCGACAACACGTAGTGCTCTCAAATTCTACCGGTTGTAGAATCAATGACCCAAAGTACCAAATGGTTTCACATCAATTACAGATTATGTATAGTCGCCGCTTTATTGATGTTGATGCTTCAACTTTGAAATCACCAATTGCAATTGTAGGTCTTCCAGGTATAGCAAATGTTGGTAGGATTGCAATTCAAACACTTACTAGTGTCCTTGAAGCCACGCACGTGATGGACTTCTACAGCCGCGATTTTCCCCCTAGAGTACTGGTAAGAAAGGGGATTTCTTATTGTCCGAAATCATCAATACATCTTTACAAAGCAGCTCCGGATGAACCGCATGATTTGCTATTCCTCACTGCCGATTATCAACCCGCATCTGGAACTGGTGTCTATGAGTATGCAGATTATGTTGCTGGCGAATTCTCTAATCTTGGAGTTAAAGAGATGTATTCCTTAGCTGCATATGAACAGGAATACCAAGAATACTTTGGTTCATTTCCATCACCTCCGAGAGTATATGTGTCTGCAAGTTCTCAGAGTCTACTCGATAAGATTTCGCAAGCTGATGGGATGATTGCCACAGAAGAGGGTGTTGTTGTTGGTGCCAATGGTATAATCCCTAATTGGGCGGCCTCAGTCTATAATATGGAAGGAGCATGTTTACTTGGTGAAACAATTGGTGTGATTAAAGCTGACTACCGTGCAGCAAAAATCCTTCTCGAAAAATTAACCGATTTAATCGGAATCAAAGCTCATTTTGATGTGATTGATACAGAGGTTGAGAAAGTTATTGAATTCATAGAATGGGCGATGGATGAGATTGCTCATAAAGGTCCGCCCTCTGTTGATGATACCAGTCCATCTGACAGATACATAGGGTAAACTACTCAACTAATTCTGGGTGAAGTATATCACTTATCCATGCTTGACTGTCGAGATTCACATAGAAGTAGTGTTTTTCATGTTTAACCTTTACAGTAAACGGAAATCTCTCCGCTTTTTTGATTACATCGGGGGGTATCCTTAGAACTGTTCTCTTTGAACAAATCGGACACTTTGCATATCTTTCGAACATTGATGTTACCACCTTATCGGATCTCTGAGTCGTCACTTAGGATAACTGTCGTGGTGTACTTCTCAGGACACTCGAGAGCTTCTGTGAAGATATGTAATAGATCTTCAGCACTTCGTTGAGCTAGGTTATTTGAATCGACTGCAACAATTCGAAGATTATCGTATACTCCTGCCTCAGCAAGGAATCTTACCTGTGATCCATCCAACGAAATTTTCAGGATTAAGAATTTTGCTAAATCCTTGAATTCATTCTTTGGTCCTCTTAGTTTGCCCGGAACTCGGATAATCTTGTTGCTTCCTTTAATACCATCAAGAAGATATTGGCGAATTATCTGATTACCAACTTTGCGACGAATGTCAATGAACTCCTCTATATCTGAATCATTTCGAAGTAGTTTCCAAGTTGGTCCTGAATTCATTAAACACCGAGTGAATACAGATTTTGAGTGAATAAAGAAGTTGTTTATGTGTATCTCACTATTTTTACTAGCGCGGAATATCTTTATTTATTAGCAAACCGTTCAAGATTCAGAAGGATTAGGACGGAGTCCATAGAATGCAGACAGTAGATATGGTTATACGAGAAGTTCATGCTGGTTTGTGGTACCTGGTGGTAGGATACTACTTCTTCTTATTCATCTTCCTGCTTTTCTTCCGGTGGAGGAAGACTGGAAATCCTTTCCAATTTGCCATGGCTTTGTTCTTCCTGCTATTAGCCATTGGTCGATGCTTCTACTTTGTCGGAGATTTCTATGCTGATCCACAGAGTCTAACTGGAACACTAGATGTATACCCATTTAACATACCTTTCCTGGGCGAATCTCCATTCTGGTTGATGGCGGGTGCTTTCTTCCAATGGATGGCGTTGGCTCTGCTGTCGGCGACAGCTGGATTCATGATATTCGGCAAAAGGTGGGCCGAAATCTTGTTTGCTATTCCTGCAGTAGGACTAGGTTTTGTTCTTGGATTTATCCCACTGGATGCTACAACAAGAATTTTGGTTTCTGGAACTGCTGGGGCAATTTATGCTCTATTCATTCCCTTGCTCTTTTGGTATCTTGCATGGCAATCAGGTGGAATGTTACGAAGATCTAACCTATTCTTGGGCCTTGGCTTCTTTGTTCTTTTCGCAGGAAGAGTGATTCATGCTGCACGATACTTCCTCGCAGACATGGTGTTTGGCTCCGTGACGATACCCGGAGTCATGGCTCCAGGTTTGATTGTAATCGGCCTCATCCTTATTGCAGCTGGAAATGAATGGGGACAATCCTCATAATACGAATAAAGCCAAAACCATCATTTTGGATGAGTAAGAAAGAATTAGGATTTGTTGCGTTCTACCCAATCTCTCTCCACTCAAGGATTTTCATGTCCTCAAGTGTATGGAGTGATTTTTGAACTTCCTTCATGTGCATGCCAAGTTGGTCAGCAATGTCCCTTGTAGTGAGCTTTCCATTACACATCTTCGCTACATCAAAGGTTATCTGAGTCATTTGACCCAACCGAACGAGCATAGGATTGACTTTCCCCTTCAGAACTGGTACAACTATTTTGGTTTCAGAAGCGTGACCATCTTTCGTAATCTCATCCAAAGGTTTGTAGAACACTTCAAAAGGTTCAAGATTGCCATCCCATTCTTGCAGCATATCACAATATTTCTTTGAAAATGCGTTATTGACTTCACCAAGAACAGCCATTGCAGCATTCCCGTCGTCAACCTTGTCCACTATAGCTGCTACTATTATGTTATCTTTAAGTGAAAGACAGATATCGAATGCACCAAAATCTATCACGTGAACTCGGTTTCCATCACTGAGTTCACGACCAAATTGAATTAGAGCTGTAAGAAATCCACTAATTAGATTGGGATCCATGTCAGCCTCGCCATATTTCCTATCGAGGACACAAAGACCACTATCTGCAATCAGGATGTACACGGCTTGTATCAAGGTGCATAGCTCCCACTGCTGAAATCTGGCTGGATTATTGCGCATGTCTTTATATCACTTCGTGTGGCCTCCTTATCGCTTAAGAGAGGTTTATCTGAACTCTTTAACTCACAAGATTTGGTGTATGTAATGGATACTGCTAAGGATGCTCGTTTACTTGTCCTCGAAGATGCACTTAGGCGCCTTCATGAAACAGTGGGCAACAGAAAACTCAAGATCCACGTCGACTATTCCAGACTAGCACAATCACTTCAACAAGCTGGAAGTCTGATTTATGAAGTCAAATACTCATATGTTCCAGCTCCCAAAGTAGCGGAAATGGATGCCACACGCAATATTGTGGAGAGTATTGCAGAATTCAGAAACATCATCGAGGATGCAATTAAGACATCCGGCTACAAACCATCGACTGTCAATGAAAGCCTCAGTCTATCAGATGTATTCTACGCCTTTCGAATTGTCGAAGGTCTCATCAAGAAACTTCAGGAATATGATGACGAACCAGCTTATGCTGTTGACATTCTTGCAGTTGAGGTAAGCCAAATTCAGAAAGTGCCAAATTCTAAGAACCTTACTGAATGCAGATGTACTGATGGGTCAAAGATCTGGAAGATCGTCACCAATATTCAAGGAATTAAAACTGGTACAATACTGGCATGTGCTGTTTTACCCCCAATAGAGATGATGGGTATCATAAGTGAAGCCATGTTTCTAGGCGGAGTTCCTCTACCAGAAGATACAGTACTTGGACAATTGACAAATCCCTCAACATCAATTCTAGACCAAGCCCGTGCACAAGTGTTACAACTAACGAAGAGGATGATATGATGCATCTCCGTGAGATTCAACAAAAACTCGATGAATTCGATAAAGAGCGAGGATGGGAGAAATTTCCCGCTTCTCTAGTGTTTGCACATCTTATTGAGGAGTTGGGAGAAATCTCAAGACATATTACAGTGAAGGAAGGGTACAAAGTTATCGGTCTTGGACATAAAGCTCCAAAGAAGGAAGAGCTTCATCGTGAGTTTGCTCAAGCTTTTAATCTTTTTACACAAATAGCCAACACATTCGGAATTGATCTTGAATCAGCTGTTCTTTCAGAACTTGAAATAATGCAAGAACGATTCTCAGCCAAAGAGTGGTCAGAACATATGAAAAAATAAAGGTTCTTTGCTGGAGTGATTTCAAATTCATGTGTGCGGGTTATGTATTATGCCATCCTTCGACTAGCTTCTAGTGCTTTCTTAGCCATATCTTCTAAGTCTTTCGTGGCTGCAAGGAGACCTAATGCTTTATTGTGAACTACCTTGATATTCTTCTCCTTAGCCCACTGTGCCAGTCCTGTCACCAATGGTCCTAAGGCTGTTCTGGCTGCTTCCACTGTGCCAACAGCTTTTCCTAGTAATTCAACACTATGTTTCTTTTCTTTCCCTGCTTCAGCTACTCGCAACCAAACAAGCCCGTGAATCATGTAGAGCGCATCTAGCATCAAGGTTGGAGACTTTGGATTTTCCTGAACTTTCTTGAGAAGTCTCTCTTGCCTTTCTTCAAAGACTTCTTTGAACAGACTGAATGCCTTCTTATCGTTTCCTTTATCTAGTTCAATGATACCTTTCTGCAGTTTTTCATCAGCTTCTGACATTGAAATCACTCCTGACCATTAGTCTTTGACGATTGTTCAACTGTGTACTAGTCTATTATGAGTTTCTACTTCGGACCCTTAAAGGCATGTATTTCCTATATTATTATTACTCACAAGTTTATTATGTCGGATACGTTCGCGAAACTACTCGTGAATTAATCTTTGGAGGCAGGTAGATGACAAAAGACACATTCACGTTTCAAGAACTAAAGCAAACAAATCATCGCGAGATTAAGGAAATTCAGGATAAAAAATTCAGGGCTTTCATTCGATACCAAGTCTGGCCAAACCATTCTTACTATCGCAAGATGTTCAAGGACAACAACATAGACCCCTTCAACATCACATGTATTGAGGATTGGGCAAAATACAATATTCCACTAGTCAAGAAAATCGATTACAAGGATAACCTCCAAAAATTTGTGCTGAATCCAACTGAAGTTGATGGAAAACCACGTGAATCCGCAGAAGCGATTGGCAATCTTATGAAGTATGCAAATGAGTCTGGTCACAAAGAATTGGCAAAATTCATCCGTAATAACGGAGCCAAGGTCAAAATCGGTGTTGGAAAAGAAGCCGCTATGGCACGTCTGAAAGAACGAGCGACTTACCAATTCTCGCCATTGCAATTTTGGTTGAGTTCAGGTAGAGCTTCCGGTTTACCATCACCTGTCTTTTTGACTCGCTATGATAATGATTTGTTATACAAAAATTGCGTGAAAGTCGGTCAAATGGCGATAGATCCATTCGTAGATAGCGGATGGGAATCATCTAGTATGAATCTATTTCCCTACGCACCTCATCTTGGATGGCATGCTGTCAACCTAGGTCTCAGACAGATGTCAAAGTTCTATGTTGCTACAAGTGCTGGTGGAGCAATTCCTAGTGAACGACTTGTCGACCTTGCGGGAATATTCAAGGTGAATAGCTTTGCTGGAATGCCTAGCTATCTACGAAACAGATTCTTCAAATCAATGAAGGAAGCAAAGGACTACACTGCCCCAGAGAAATGTGTTGTGTTGCTAGCTGGAGAGAAAATCTACGAACCTGCGGTTGATGATATGGTTGGAACACTTGAGGAGAAAGGAGCAAAAGAAGTTCGAGTAGTTGGAGGATATGCCTCTTCTGAAAGCAAAATTTCTTTCGCAGTACAATGTGATAGACACGGTCCATACCACAATGTTTCACCATTAATGCTTGCCTTTGAACTTATACGATTTAATGATGATGGAACTTATGATTTTGTAGAAGAGAACGAATCCGGTCATGTGTGTCTCTTCCACCTTGATGGGACTGGCACTGTTTTTGAAGGATTCCTCTTGGGAGATGTTGCATCTCACCAGGAAAAAGGCAAGTGTTCAATTTGTGGTATTGATGGTCCTTTCTTCTGGGATATAGGTAGAACAAATGATGCACAAGCGCAGATTGACGTCATGGGTCTAAATGAGAAAAAAATCAAGGGTGCTACTGTCAATCTTACAGCATTACGAGAGGAACTTCTTTCAATCACTGGTGTTGAAGAGGTGCAGATTGAAGTCGCAAAGGAGGATATGTCTGATCCATATAGCATGGACACTTTGAATCTCTATGTAGCTCCTCGAGGTGCATTGTCTGCTAATCATAATACATTGATCTTAGACATCCAGAAGCTAACAAAGACAAACACGGAACTCACCCCGAATGTCATCATAATTGGCTTCGAGGAACTGATTGAGAAAGCTGGCGGTATGAAGTTTATGGAAATCATTGACAATAGACCAAAACCGGCATAGATTTTAGCTAGGATATATACGCCAGAATCAGACATTGCAGCTAAATCAAAATAGTATCTGCATGAAATATAAAGGAGGCTTTTGGTTGGCTTTTGATGATGGTTTGGGACTTGAACCCTCTGATTCATACCCTGAATCATATAGCGTGAGTGCGACTGGTCTTATTTCCAACACGTTTAGCCTATGGGCACGTAAATTGGGTCAGTATATCATCATAGTTGGAATACCTGGAATAGCACTTACTGTGCTGTCCTTCCTATTTCTCATGATACTCTTTAACGCTATAGGAGTAATCACGACCAATCCGATTACATACTTTTTTGATCTTTTCACATATACTACTCTTCCAGAATTATCAATCATAACTATGTCATTGGTGTTTGCTACTGTTGCGTTCATCATTAATGCAGTTGTAACTGGCGCTGCAATCAAATTTGCTCTTGATGATTATGCTGGAAGTAAATCAGAGATTGGATCAAGCTTCTCTCATGCATCCAGTAAAACATGGAAAATCATAGTTGTCCAGATACTCCTTGCCATCATAGTATCAGCTGCTATAACACCCAGCCTTATTCTAACAGGAATTGCCATGGAAAGCGTTGACATCTCTGACCCGTTCAATCCAATCTTCCCTCCTGGTTCTATAGAATTAATATTGGCTGCTTTCGTTCTGCTCATCGTTGGTGGGATAGTTGCACTTTATATCTCAGCTAGGTTTGCTCCTACCCTTGCAATTGTAGTGAACACAGACATGTCCGCAATTGATTCCTTGAAAAATTCATGGGAGCTTACAAGTGGTAATGTTCTTCATGTACTGGCAGGTCAAATTCTTCTAGGAATATCAGTCATAGTACTTAATGCAATGACAGGCTTTGGTCTTGGT
>JBHLQJ010000070.1:11816-12065 GCA_048884945.1 Candidatus Thorarchaeota archaeon
ATCCCTCTAAATCCATATTCTACAGTTATTGGAGCCATGATATCTGCTCTATTATTCAATTCATTGAACTTGATTTTTCCAGTTGTACTTTATCGTGATCTAAGATCTCGAGTAAGACACACTGGCTTGGATGAATTGAGATTATGAATCGATAGATTGGAGTGATGTTGAAAGTAGATTCTGGGAGATTTTTTCCCCCAGATCATTTCATTTTAGATTGTGTTTGTTTACGAACTCCTTTAGTACATC
>JBHLQJ010000071.1:0-12030 GCA_048884945.1 Candidatus Thorarchaeota archaeon
AGGATCCACTTGAGGCGTTCGATGTTGCAGTGCGAGCGTTTAATCTAGCAGACAAATTTCAGATTCCTGTTATGATTCTTGGGGATCAGTATTTCGCTGACTCAGTCATGAATGTCCCAAGAATCGATGTTACAGGAGTGAAGGTTGAACGTGGCAAACTTGCAAAAAGCGGTCCCGACTCTGAATACAAGCGATACCTATTGACTGATGATGGTATCTCACCACGCGCATTTCCAGGTGATGAGGGTAAATCAGTGGTGTCATCTGGAAACGTCCACCGCGAAGATGGTCACATAACTGAGAATGCAGAAGTACGAAATAGTATGGTCGCTAAGTTCATGAACAAGCTGCCTGCTATCATGAAGGAATTGAAATCCCCTGAATTGTTTGGCGATGAGAATGCAAAAATCACTCTACTTACATGGGGTTCAACATGGGGTGCTGCCAACGAAGCAATGCTAATCTTGAATGATGCAGGATTTTCAATCAATCAGCTGCACTTCTGCGATATCTATCCTTTGCGAACTGAAAAACTCAAGAAGGTCCTTAAAAAATCTAAACAGATTATCGCCATTGAACAGAATGTTACCTCACAATTTGCGCAACTTGTTAAGATGGCTACAGGGATATCAGTCCACCACCATATCAACAAGTATGACGGACGACCTATGACTGCAAGATGGATAGTTGATGCGATTAAGGAGGTTGGTATCAAATGATAACTGCAGATCAACTTGAAGGACCGCAAAAAGTGACTTGGTGCACAGGTTGTGGAAATTATGGGATTCTAGCTGCACTCAAAAAAGCGGTCCTTGAAATTGACACTCCCGTGCACAATCTTGTCATTTCCTCTGGTATTGGTTGCTCTGGAAAAGTTCCTCACTATATAGGAGCTCTCAATAGTTTCCACAATCTTCATGGAAGACCAATACCTGTTGCTTCTGGAATCCAACTAGCAAACAAGAATCTTGAAGTAATAGTGCATACTGGTGATGGTGATTGTCTTGGGGAGGGTCTTAGTCATTTCGTTCATGCGGCTCGGCGGAATGTCAATCTTGCTGTGTTCATTCACAACAATGGCGTAATGGGCCTCACAAAAGGTCAGTTCTCACCAGCAGCTCCAAGAGGCTATGTTTCAAATACATCACCTCCACCTCCTGGTGCACCTATGGATCCTGCAAATCCTGTTGTATTAGCTATTGCTGCTGGAGCCACATTTGTAGCTCGAGGATTTTCAGGTGATCAGAAAGCTTTGCTCAATCTCATGGTGGATGCTGTAAAACACAGAGGCTTTGCTGTCGTTGACATCCTACAACCTTGCATGACATGGAACCGGCAGTTGACATGGAAATTCTATAATGAAAACACATACTCATTACAGGACAATGGTCATGACATCTCCAACCGGTTTGCTGCACTAGAGAAGGCACTTTCGAGGGAGGGAAAGATTCCGATAGGTGTTTTCTATAAAATAGAAGCACCTGACTTGGCTGTTGACCTTGCCTTGCCCCAAGACGTACCTCTAAAGGACCACAAAACGAATCTTGAAGATGTCCAAAAGATAATTGATGATCTGATGATATAGTAGAAGTTCATCAGTTTTGTAGGGGGCTCCGAATGTGGCTATGACGAGAAAAGAAACGGATTCAATTGGCGAGCTTGAAGTTCCTGATAATGTCTACTGGGGAATAAACACTCAACGCGCCTTAATGAACTTCAAGATAAGCGGTCGTACTTTTTCACCGGAGTTCATACACTCTCTGGCTGAGGTGAAGAAGGCGTGTCTAATTGCTAATCACGCTTCAGGACTCGTGCCAGATGAAATCGCGTCTGCTATTCAGACAGCAATTGATGAAGTCATTCAAGGTCAGTTTGATGACCAGTTTCCAATTGATGTCTATCAAACTGGCTCTGGGACTCAGACTAATATGAATATGAATGAGGTCTTGAGTAACAGAGCCAATGAAATTCTCGGTCACCCACGAGGTACAAAGTCACCTGTTCATCCGAACAATACGGTCAATATGTCTCAGTCAAGTAATGATGTCATCCCAACAGCAATGCATGTATCAACATTGAAAGCGATTAGAGATTTTCTATTTCCTTCCCTTACCAAACTACAAGGAGCTCTTGAAGACAAAATCAAACAATTCAAGAATATTGTAAAAGTCGGTCGTACGCATCTTCAGGACGCTGTACCTATTCCACTCTCGACAGAGTTCAGAGTCTATAAGCAACAGGTCGAATCGTTGCAATCAAGAGATATTGCATCTGCTGTAGAGAGTCTCTTGTTTATCCCGTTAGGCGGAACAGCTTTAGGAACTGGTCTAAATGCTCCGAAAGGCTTTACCGAGCGAGCTACAAAAGAACTCAGTAAGATTACTGGTTTTAAATTTCAGACAAATCCTGTCCAAGCTGAAGGTATCTCTTCTCACGCTGCTATTGTTAAGACAAGTGCAGCATTACGTTCTCTTGCTTTAGCTTGCGTGAAGATGGCAAATGATATCCGTTGGATGGGGAGTGGACCCCGAGCTGGGCTTGGTGAACTAGTACTACCTCAAAATGAACCCGGTTCATCGATTATGCCTGGAAAGGTGAATCCAACACAATCAGAGGCGCTTATCCAAGTTGCTATTCAAGTGATAGGTAATGATGCTTCAATAGCCGCAGCTGAGGGTTATGGGAGCATTCTAGATCTTAACGTGACTAAACCTCTAATGATCGCTAATCTTTTGGAATCAATTCGCCTCCTCGCTCGTGGCATCGATTCCTTCATCGATAACTGCTTAGTAGGATTAGAAGCGAATGAAAACAGAATCAAGCAACAGCTAGAGCAGAGTTTAATGGTTGTGACACGCCTTACTCCTATAATTGGCTACGACAAAGCTGCAGAGGTTGCTAAGACTGCTTATACTACCGGGAAGTCAATTCGCGAGGTTGTTATTGAGTCAGGAATTGATATTAATGGCGACCTAGATGAAATCCTAGATCCAACAAAAATGACTTGAGAATTACCTTGCCATACACGTTATAACTAAGCAGCATTTATTGTATACAGAGGTGAGTAACAATTTCCACCTACAAACATGATGTCCTCGTCGTGGGTGCTGGTCTTGCTGGGTTACGTACCGCTATTGAACTCAGCGACAAATTCGATGTAGCCATTGTGACTAAGGTCCATCCATTGAGGTCTCATTCAGTTGCTGCTCAGGGAGGGATAAACGCATCACTTGGTGAAGATGACTCTTGGGAGGCTCATGCATTTGACACTGTCAAGGGATCTGACTATCTCGCTGACCAAGATGTTGTTGAAATCCTCGCCAAGGAGGCTCCAAGAGCTGTAATTGAGAATGAACGCTGGGGTACAGCCTTCTCACGGACAGAAAATGGCAGGATTGCTCAGAGACCATTTGGTGGTGCGGCTTTTCCGCGAACTTGCTATGCGGCGGACAGGACCGGACACAATCTATTGCACACTACCTTCGAACAAGCATTGAGGAGAGGTGTAAAATTCTATAATGAGTGGTTCGTCACATCACTTGTTCTGTCGAAAGATAGAATATGCGGCTTGACCGCTCTGGAACTTGCCACAGGAGAAGTGCACGGTTTCTCAGCAAAAGCTGTTGTTCTTGCCACAGGCGGTTTTGGTAGGGTATACGGGCATTCGACGAATGCACACATCAACACAGGTGACGGTTGCGCTCTCGCTTTGAGGATCGGGGCACCTCTGAAAGATATGGAGTTTGTGCAATTCCATCCAACATGTCTGTTTGGGTCGAGTATTTTGATGACAGAGGGAGCACGAGGTGAAGGCGGTTATCTCCTTAATGCACTTGGTGAGAGGTTCATGGACAAATATGCTCCTGAAAAGATGGAACTTGCCCCTAGAGATATAGTCGCGCGTGCGATTAGGACTGAAGTTCTTGAGGGTAGAGGATTTGAGGATGAATATGTACACCTTGATCTAAGGCATCTGGGTAAGAAGAAGATTATTGAACGGCTTCCTGGAATACGAGAGATATGCCTTTATTTTGCTGGTATCGACCCAATTGAAGAACCAATCCCGATACAACCAGCTCAGCATTATTCCATGGGTGGTGTTCATACAGACAAGCATGGTGCTACACCAATTCCAGGTCTCTACGCTGTTGGCGAAACTGCATGTATGAGTGTTCATGGTGCAAATCGACTTGGTGGGAATTCCCTTCTTGAAACCCTTGTATTCGGTAGGGTTGTTGGTAAAGCTGTAGCAGAATATACCGCGTCTGCAAAAGCGCCTAACGTTTCTGCTGTTGGACAGGAAGCATTCGAAACGCGTGAGAGGCTTCATACTTTACTTCTTCATGAGGGTGGAGATTCAACAGCGAATATTCGTGAAACAATGGGTCAAACGATGGATGTGCTTGTGGGTGTCTATAGGAAGTCAGATGGCCTTGAGGCTGCTTTAAAGATGATTCGAGAGTTAAAGACACGATTCAAAAATGTAAGTGTTGGCAGAAGTGATGAAAAGTTCAACTTTGCTCTCATCCGGACCCTTGAGCTCGAGAACATGTTAGATCTTGCTGAGATAATCACAATGGGAGCTCTTATGCGGAGAGAAAGTCGTGGAGCTCATTGGAGACTTGATTACCCAGAACGGGATGACAAGAATTTCTTGAAACATTCTCTATTCACTAAGGTGGAGGATTACATCAAAACTGAATTCCGTGATGTGAGCTTGGGAATGTTTGAAGTGAAGGAGAGAAGCTACTAATGATTTTCAGGATAGCAAGAAGTAGAGATGGAGGTTCTATCAGCCACTATGACCTTTACAAAGTTGACATAAAAAAAGGCATGACTGTGCTTGATGCCTTATTTCAAATCCATGATAGGATGGATCATTCCCTCTCATTCAGATATTCATGCAGAGGGGCAGTTTGCGGAAGTTGTTCCATGCTTATCAACAAAGAACCTCGTCTTGCCTGTCGAACTCAAATACGAGAAGTTAGGAAGAGCGATATGAAACTCAAGTCATTTCCTGGAATTTCAGAAAAGCCCGTTGGATGGAATCCAGAGCTGGAAATACTTGTTGAACCCTTGCCCAATATGCCAATTTTGAAAGATCTTGTTGTGGATATGACCAAGTTCTATGAAGCCCTTGAAAGCATGAAGCTCTGGAGTGACACTGAGGAAGGCGAAACTCCTAGGACACAGAGTATCGATGAGCGGAAAAAGATCGAGCGATATGTCAATTGCATTCTATGCGCGCTCTGTTATGGTTCTTGTCCTGTCAATACAGAGAATGAGGAATATGTGGGTCCTGCAGCTCTTGCTAAAGCCTGGCGATTCTATGAAGACTCTCGAACTCCCAATCCAAAGATATACCTCGAAGTTGTCAAACAGCCGCAAGGTGCACCATTATGCGATCTCATTATGAACTGTGTGAAAGCATGCCCAAAGGGTGTCGCACCTGGTGGAGCAATCAGAAAGATAAAATCCCTATAGCCATTCAAATGATTGTTTGAATATACACAGATTTATTACTATCGTTGTATTTGTGTTTTTAATTTCTTAAGAGGGGAAGTAGTTGAAGAAAACGAATTATCTAGTTCTGCCATTACTGTTCAGTATTCTTGTTTTTTCGGTGTGTGATATCGAACAAGTCGCAGCAACAGTTGTTTGGGAAGATAATTTTGATGATGGGAACTACAGTGGTTGGACTGTGAAAACAGGAGATTGGGATGCTACAGATCATTATTTAGAAGCCATACAAACAGATTTCCTTATGGAATGCGTAATTTGGCGAAATTGCTCGCAAGTTGTAGGAACGTGGAGTTTCGATGTGCGGTTGGGAACTACATCAGAAGGATGGTCCACGACTGTACTGTTTTTTGCTAATGGGACTGAGCGTGGTGACTTCAATGGATATGGACTCCGAGTAGCAGGTACACATGTGTATTTAATTAAACAAATCGGTAGTTTTGATCCGGTACTGGTATTGGGCAGTGTTGAAACTGACGGTCTAGTTGATAGATGGACACACTTTGATGTAACTCGAAATTCTACTGGCGGATTTAATGTCTTTATCAATGCGACATCTAGCATTGCTGAACCTGATATAACCGCTGTAGACACAGTTTATAGCAATTCAGAGAGGTTTGTGATTCAAGCAAATCCAGACGCTCAAGGGATATTTTTTGATAACATCTATATCGATAGTGAGATTCTCATCGTGGAACCTGAACCCACAACACCCACAACACCCACAGCAACAGCACCTCCACCAGACATGACAACCATGCTACTAATTGTAGGCGGCGGAGTAGCTGTCATTGTCGTACTAGCAATTATAGTAGGAAAAATGCGGTCTTCATAATCTAAAGAGAAGCAACAAGGTGAGTGCCAGTAACGGGACTGCGACTAAGAACTGGCACTCTTCTTCATTTATTGACAAAATATGTTTCCTGAACCAAGAGGAATGAAAGGGTGGCGAAACAACCTATAGGTGCACCTCTATGTGACCTCGTTATGAATTGCGTAAAAGCCTGTCCAAAAGGAGCTAGAGATCGTAGTGAAGATGATATCATAATATTCCGTTAGAATAATCTTCCGAGTGTCAATAATGTTCTTGCAACAATTGTTGACACTCCCGTCTTTTTACTGCATTATCATAACAACTTGAAACGCACAAGTTATAACACATTTTGCTAAAACAACCATGGGTTGGTTGGGCGGATTGACGAAGTCTTCTGACAGATATGCAAAGTGGTTTGGGACACGAGTTCCCCTCGTTTCAAGGGGAGTAATGATACTACTGACCTTTCTCCTAGCAGTACCTTTTTCGATCATATTTTATTATACTATCCACTACACAATGGTTGGAATTGACTTCATTATTTGGTTCCCATTAGTCGTAGGATTTTTAGTCCACCTACTTATTTTGTTGATACTAAAAATCCGATTCATCAATCCATCAACGCGTTCAGAGTTCAATGCTCTTGTAAGTCAAATCTACCAGAAAGTTGTGATTCCATCGAGAGCCCGGGTCTGGGTTCGACAGAGTCAAGATGCCTACATAGCAACTTCGTTCAACCCCATTTTTGATGCAGTCATTGTTTCTGAACCGATGGTTGATCTCATGATGAGGAACCCTGAGAGTGGAGAGGCTCTGCTCGCGTTCCATCTAGTGCGAGTTCCAAGAACTCGGTGGATTGCAGATATGATTGGCTCAGGGATTTTGTTTCTTGCATTCACTTATGCATCAGTCTTCTTTTTTGTGCCTTTTGCCATCTCTATCGCTCAGATGATATCATGGTATGGTTCCTTTTCTATAATCATGTATGCACTCAGTGCTTTTGCCCCTCTTCTTATAGCTCCCTTTCTATTGATCTTCTTGGTAAAGGGTACATTTTGGAGGCATGAGCCTGCGTTCGATGCAGTTCAGGAAATCTTTGGTATACATCCAAATGTAGCTAAAGTGCATATTGAGAGAGGATACCCGCTTAATGAGGAAGAAGCACAGACCGTAATCTGGGGCGTTCGTGAATGGGAGAAGAGAAAGCGCGGTGCAAGAAGAGTTGGAGTGTGCACATTTGTAGCCATTGGCTCATTTTTCCTTAGTTTTATTCCACTCACAATGCTACTATATTCTCCGTTTTTCCCATACTTGTTTTTTGCAGGGTATTTGCCTTTCATCGTCGCTGGGATTGCAGCATTGATTGTCTATTACGTATTAAAACGATGGGACAAAAACGTAATGGGTGAAGTCTTCAAGAAGACAACTGACTATGATGAGCCAATATGGGTGGATTGAGAAGTTCATCCACCACCAAATATTCGTATTCTTGATTGAGCCTCTGTGATGTCCTCACTTTCTCCATCAAAGAATGCTGGGTCATGAACTTTTGAGTGATATAATTTTCCTGCCTTCGTTTCAACAGGTTTCTTTTCGGATGGTTCTGAGTGCAGACTCCCTGATAATCTAAAGTAGCCATAAATAATGGAACATATCATAAAGATGGATAGACCTAGGAGAAACTCCATACAACAACTTCCTTTGTAGTAATATAAGTTGAACTAAATGTTTGTATGTTTCTCTTTTCCGAAATTTGATTCATCTTTTTGAAATACTGGAATATTATCAGCTCTCTGATTTTTCAAGTCGTTTCCTAATGACACCAATTGCAGCTTCTGAGGAATCGCATATGAACCACCGACGATTCAGTTTATCGGCTACGACAGCTGTTGTTCCAGAACCTGCAAAGAAATCAGCAATGACATCGCCAGGACTTGTAGCAGAATTAATAATTCGTTCAAGTAGCGCCTCTGGCTTTTGAGTGAGGAATCCTGTATTTTCTTTTGATGCACCTTGAACTGGATTTATATCAATCCAAAGATCTGACACAGGGACTCCTGGCACATCCGCGAGATACTGTTTTTTCGTATAACGACCGTTTTTACTTGTGTAAATCAGACCAGCCTCCCACCACTCATCAAGAGTTTCTTTCCGGTAAAGATAGGGTGCTGTTCTTCCTTTCCACTCAAACTGCTTTCTGTCTTCCGTGCGTTGAATTCCCTGAGCCTCCAATTCAATCAGACGGAACTTGCCCTTTTCATCCTTGTAGCTGTATGGTCTGCGAGCTTTTTCATCGAGTTTTCTATAGACTTGTCGGGTTTTGAACTTGGATGCATCAGCAGCGTAAAATAGAATTACATCATGCTGACTTCCAAAACCCTTACTTTGAGCTTTTGGACTGTTTGTTCGTTTCCATATAATTTCGTTCACAAAATTCGAGTATCCAAAGATTTCATCGAGTATGACCTTGACATAGTGTGATACATGCCAATCGAGATGTACCCACATACTGCCATCATCCCTAAGTAATGGTTTCATAGCTTCTAGTCGAACTCTCATAAAGTCCAGGTATTCTTGAAGTCCGCCCTCCCATTTGTCACTGTAGGTCTTTTCTTCGAGAAGAAGACCTGCTGTTTGACTATTCCCATTAGACCGCATTTTAAGAGTATAGTCTGTACCTGAAAAGAAAGGTGGGTCAATATAGATCAGACGAACCTGTTTTTTGAGAATGTCTTGGTTATCTCTAATGATATTCAGACAGTCACCAAGGAGTAGAAGGTTCTTCCAATCAGTCATAGGATTGGACTATACACGCCTCCTTAAGATACCTTTGAGGCAGAAAATGCAAGGTATTGATTCTTTGGTCTTACATCTCCATGTCATCAACGACTTCGTCACCAGGTTGCAAAGCCTCAGCTTCTTCTCTAGCAACTCCAATCTTGATGAGTGTGACTAAATATCCTGCAATTCGATTTCTAACCTTCTTTGACTGCACGTCTGTGAACTGCTCAACAAGTCTCTTGTTTGATTCAAAATCATCTGTAAATGTGTCTGGATAAAGAGCCAGAAGGGTCTTTGCAGCATTCTTAATATATCGAGGTCTAATACTACCCAATTTCAGCTCACCGAGTATAATCTATGATTGCCGGTTTGCCTCCGGCTGAGTTTATAAAGCATGTGGTGGGCCACTAAAACTGGGAGTGTAACTTTGCTTTACGAAACCTTAGCCAAAGCATATGATGAGGTTGAAACTACAGGCGGGTCGCTAGAGAAGATTCGTCTTTTCTCTGAACTTCTTCAGAAGGCTGACCCTACTGAAGTGCACCAGATAGTGTCGCTTACAATAGGGAAACTGCATCCTGATTGGAAGAGTTCACCCGAGATTGGTGTAGCTGAGAAGATGGCTATCCAAGTTGTTGCGGCAGCAGCATCAGTCCGCGAGAGTGATGTGCAAGACTCTCTTCGGAAAACAGGCGACATTGGTAGCACCGCTGAATCCTTACTTCAGAAGAGCGCCCAGGCTACGCTTTTTTCACAGGATTTGACAGTATCCGTCGTCTTTGATACATTGGACCAAGCTGCGAAAGCGTCGGGTTCTGGAAGCAATAAAATCAAAGTTTCGAAACTAGTTGGTTTACTGACAGATGCCAAACCAATAGAAGCACGATATATTCTAAGAACTGTAACTGGGTCGCTACGTCTTGGTCTTGGACATATGGGGCTTATAGATTCATTAGCAGCAGCTTTCACTGAGGATAAAGACACAAGGAATGACATTGAATCTGCTTTCAACGTATGCAGTGATCTTGGAGAAGTTGCGTCAGTTCTAGCCAAAGAGGGCATTGAAGCAGTTCGAGCAATTAGAACTAATGTTGGAATTCCAATCAGAATGATGGCTGCCAAAAAATTGTCCTCTCCTGAGGAGATAATCGAAAAGGCTGGTGGGAAAGTCTTAGTTGAGAATAAGTATGATGGTGAACGAGTACAAGTGCATAAGATTGACAATGAAGTAATCCTCTATTCTCGTCGCCAAGAAGTCATCACAGCTCAATATCCAGATGTTGTAAAGCTAGTTCGCGACCATGTTAAGACCAAGACCTGTGTAATGGAGGGCGAATGCGTTGCAATTGATCCTTCTACGGGAAAAATGAGACCATTTCAAGAACTCATGCGTAGAAGACGAAAGACAGACATTGAAGCGACTCAAGCGGAGGTACCTATTGCAATTTTCTTCTTCGATATACTCTTCGTAGATGGAAAGGATGTCACTTCTCTACCCATGTTGAAAAGAAGAGAACTCATGGAGAAGATAGTGGAAACCACGGACAGAGTTAATCTAACCGTCGCTGAAATCACTGACAATCCAGAGCGTCTGCAAGTAATCTTTGAGGACGCCATTGGTTCCGGGCATGAGGGAGTGATTGCAAAGGCAACACACAAAGACTCCACCTATCAAGCCGGAGCCCGGAGCTGGCTCTGGATTAAATTGAAGGCATCATATACTGAAGGCCTTTCAGATTCAGCGGACCTTGTTATTGTTGGTGCTATTCATGGTCGCGGGAAACGAACTGGTCTTTATGGCGCGATTCTAGCCTCAGCATACGATATTGACAGTGATACATATCCTACCGTGTGCAAGATTGGAACTGGGTTCACTGATGATATGTTAGCTGAGTTCAAAGAGCGTCTTGACAAGCACAAGTTGGAACAAAAACATCCGAAGGTTATCTCTGACATCGATGCAGATGTCTGGTTTGAGCCGATTGAAGTCATCGAAGTACTAGGCGATGAGATAACTCTGAGCCCCACTCACCCTGCTGGACGAAAAGTTCTCAAAGATGGCGGACTCGCAATAAGATTTCCAAGATTTACAGGACGCTGGCGTAATGACAAAGACCCAACTCAAGCAACATCTGTTGATGATCTGATAGAAGCCTTCGAGAGACAACGGAGAATCTCAGAGTAGTCGTCTTCCGACACTTTTACATGTATTATTGTTCGTAGCCTGTTCTGTACTCGGAGGCTTTCATTTGTACAGCGTGTGTGTAAAAGACCAGAGGATGCACTTCAGCGCATCGCATTTTCTGAAGAGTGAAAGCGAAATTGAGAATCTTCATGGACACAACTACTCCATAAGAATCAAGCTAACAGGTCCATTGAACAGTGATGGAATGGTCTATGATTTTCGAAAAATCAAGGCAAAATCTCTCACGATTTGTAAGACTCTGGACCATAAAGTGTTGCTCCCAAACATGTCTGAAACCATAAAAGTGACAAAATCAGATGGATTTTATGAAGTTCTTGTTGATGAGAAGCGGTATGTCTTCCCAGAGGAGGACTGTGTTCTGATTCCAACACGTGCTACAACTGCAGAGCTTCTAGCAAAATATATTCACGAGAATCTCGACTTCCCTGAGGAAATTGAAGTCAAGGTCTGCGTGAGTGAAAGCGAAGGCTCAATTGGATGCTATAAGAAATAATGATGTCGAAGACCAGACCGCTCTGTTATGATAAATGTCTTGAGATTTTTTACACCCACCTTACTGAGCTGGATTCTGTGTCTGGGTCGTTCGTTCTGAGTGTCAATAACCAAGTTAGTACGCCTCATTGTAGTCAGGATCATCATTATTTCTTATAGCATCCAATTGAGCCTTCGCTTTCACTCACGCAGACCTTGACTTCAATTTCCTCAGGGA
>JBHLQJ010000072.1:0-11833 GCA_048884945.1 Candidatus Thorarchaeota archaeon
AGGTAGACCACGGCTGTTTCACCAAAGTCCCAGAAGTTGGCGGTGGTCGTGGCGTTCGTGATGATCAGGTATGCACCAGCGCCAAGGACAAGCGATTCTTCGCTGATAAGGTCATTTGAAGAGCCATCACCAATCTCCCAGTTCATCCACGTAAGCGCGCTCCATTTGGATGGATCAAGCGTGCCGCGCGCAGCTGAACATTCAACACTGATGTAATAATTAAGGAGTTTCTCCGAGCTGGAAAAGCCATAGAGGATGCTCGTGTAGGAGGTCCCAGTGGATGTGTGACAATAAGTGCCTTTGGTAAAGAAAGTTGCATCTTGACAGGTTATTGTAATTGGCCAAAGATTCTGGAAATCACACTTCATAATGGGAATGACCCGCGAACTGGAGAAAAGGTAGGAATTGAAACAGGAGCCCCAACCAATTTCAAGTCGTTTGACGAGTTGTTTTCTGCCTACAGGAAACAGCTTGAGTACTTCATCAATCTGAAAATAAAGGGCAACAACATCATTGAGCGTCTTTATGCGGAATATATGCCTGCTCCATTCCTATCCCTGCTATTTGATGATTGCATTACCCGAGGAAAAGACTATCATGATGGTGGCCCTCGGTATAATTCAACTTACATTCAAGGCGTAGGAATGGGTACGATAACAGATTCACTAGCCGCCATCAAATTTCATGTCTTCGAACACAAACAGTTCTCAATGAGGGAGTTGCTTGATGGGCTGAATTCTGACTTTGCAGACAACGAAGTCATGAGGATGATACTCCTCAACAAAACTCCCAAGTTTGGTAATGATGACGATTATGCTGATTCACTAGCAAAAGAAGTGTTCAATGCTTACTTCGACTTAATCGATGGACGTCCGAATACAAAAGGTGGCGAATACCGGGTTAATCTCCTTCCTACGACTGTTCATGTTTACTTTGGACAAATGACTGGTGCCACTCCAAATGGCAGAAATGCTGGCGCACCACTCTCTGATGGAATCTCCCCTAGTCATGGTGCTGACACAAATGGACCTACAGCCGTCATCAAATCTGTTGCGAAGATTGACCACTGGAAGACCGGAGGAACTCTCCTCAACCAGAAGTTCATGCCTGAAGTATTAGCTGACGTGGATGGTCGGAAAAAGCTTGGGGATCTCGTACGGACCTACTTCAAACTAGGTGGGCACCACATACAGTTCAATGTAGTCCATGCAGACACACTTAAGTCTGCTCAGAAGAATCCTGAGCTCTATCAAGATCTGATTGTCAGAGTTGCTGGGTATAGTGACTATTTTGTCAATATTGGTAAAGACTTACAGAATGAGATCATCGCTCGGACAGAACAAAAACGAATATGACTCCCGCTGGATGGATATTTGTTGTTCATCTTTGGTCATGGGATAAGTTTTAAAAACACACTCTGAATCGGCTCGCAGTGTAGTACGAATAGCTTAGTGGTGTGATTATTCGACTGCGTGATGATTTTGATGCCACAACGGCTGCAAAACTACAAGGTGACATAAGATGGCACATAGGAAGAAGAATACTCCAAGACGAGGAAGTCTTGCATACCTACCTCGAGGACGAGCATCAAAGTTTGTACCTAGAATTAAGAGTTGGCCTTCGTACGAGGGCAGTTCCGCAAAACTGCTTGGTTTTGTCGGTTACAAAGCAGGCATGACACATGCAATTATAACAATCGAGAGTCCAAACAGTCCTTTCAAGGGACAGGAAACTGTGATTCCAGTCACAGTCATAGATACTCCACCCATCAGACCGTTCTCAATCCGTGGCTATGAAGCAACTCCTTATGGTCTTAGACTAGTCATTGAGGTCCTTGCAGAGAACCTATCAGAAGATCTTCGAAAAGCCATGCCTTTTCCAAAAGAGTATGACCATGGTGCAAAGCTGAAGGAGTTTGAGGAGAAACTTGACAAGCTCTCTGAGATTCGAATGTTAGTTCATACTCAACCAAGACTTGCAGGAGTACCAAAGAAGAAGCCCGATATCACAGAGTACAAGGTAGGTGCATCTAGCGCGAAAGAGGCTTTTGAATACGCTCAGAGCACTCTTGGAACTGATGTTAGAGTCGCAGATATCCTCAATGAAGGAATTCTTGTAGACAGCGTAGCTGTGACAAAGGGTCATGGTTTTCAAGGTCCTGTACGTCGATGGGGTGTAAGAATACTGCAACACAAGTCTCGAAAGACAAAGCGAGGCGTCGGTTGCATTGGCCCATGGACTCCTACCAATATCAGATATACAGTACCACGACCAGGACAAACAGGTTTCCATACCCGAACTAGTTTCAACAATAAAGTGTTGAAGATGGGTGAACGTGGTGAGGAAATCACCCCCTCTGGAGGTTTTGTTAACTATGGCATAATTCGTGGCGACTACTTAATGCTACATGGTTCCATCCCTGGTACAATAAAGCGACCTGTGAGACTTAGATTAGCTGTTCGTCCCAAGAAGGGGCACATTGACACACCTACTCAGGTGAGCTACATCAGCACTGCTTCAAAGCAATAGTGGAGGTTGATAGTTATGGCAAACGTAAAGACATATTCATTGAAGGGGAAAGCAACTAAAGAATCAGTCAAACTTCCTACACAGTTTGACACGCCCTATCGTCCAGATGTGATTAAGAGAGCTGTTTTGGCACTCCAATCGCGGAGATATCAACCCCAAGGTGTTGACGAGCTTGCTGGTAAACGTAACACAGCGCAGAGTTGGCAGACTGGACATGGCAAGTCAAGGATGCCTCGTATCAAAGGAAGTGGAACTGGTGCAGCAAACAAAGCTGGATTCGCACCTGGCACTGTAGGAGGAAGAGTTGCTCATCCTCCAGAGTCTAGAAAGGTTATCATTGAGCGAATTAACTCTAAAGAGAACAGACTTGCCATTCGTTCAGCGATTGCCGCCTCGGCAAACCCACAGTACGTCAAATCGAGAGGTCACAAAATCGACAATGTTCCTGAGATACCATTGGTTGTTGACGATAAGCTAGAGTCTTTGTCAACTACGAAGGATGCTTTTGAGGCATTGGTCTTCTTGGGTCTCAGTGACGACCTAGATAGAGCCAGAGATGGTCGTAGCGTCAGAGCTGGCAAAGGTAAGATGCGAGGTCGCAAGATGAAGACTCCCAAATCTGCGCTCATCGTTGTGGGTGCAGACTTGGGTATCGCAAAAGCTGTAAGAAACCTCCCTGGAGTCGATATTGTTGAAGTTCATGGATTAAATGCAGAACTTCTTGCTCCTGGGACGCATCCCGGCCGTTTAGTGGTTTGGACAAAGTCTGCTATTGACAGACTCGAGAAGGAGAATCTGTTTACTTGAGGTGAGAAAAATGAGAGATCCAAATGAAATCATTATCCGTCCTGTTGTAACAGAATCAAGTCTTGAGGCTGTGGACGCAGAGAACAAGCTCATTTTCTATGTTGTTCGATCTGCAAATAAAAACACAATCAAGTGGGCGGTTGAAACCCTCTATGACGTTGTGGTTGAGAAAGTCAACACTCTCATAATGCCAAACGGACAAAAGAAGGCATTAGTGAGACTGGCGCCTGAGTACAGTGCTGCAGAGGTTGCAACCAACCTCGGGATATTCTAAGGAGGCTTGTGAATGGGTAAACGAGTTCTGGTACAACGGAAAGGTCGTGGCACTACTCAGTGGAGATCTCCAAGCCACAAGAAGATAGCTCCAGCTAGACATCCCAAGTGGGCTCCAAGTAGAACCTACATTGGCACCATTGTAAACCTTCATCATGAATCCGGCAGAGGCGCGCCTCTCGCAGAAATCAAATACGAGGGTGAGTCTAAGGTTCATTTCATGGTGGCACCTGAAGGTGCACAGGTTGGTCAAATTATTGAATGTGGTGATGAAGCAACACTTGCAAATGGTAACACATTGATTCTCGAACACATTCCTGAAGGAACTCCTGTCTATAACATTGAAGGGAGCCCCGGAGATGGAGGCAAATATGTAAAATCATCTGGTCTTGCTGCTACAATAATATCAATCGACAAGACCAAGGCCCTGGTTAGACTACCTAGCGGTAGACAGAAAGCTTTCAGTCCCAGATGCCGTGCAACTATTGGTATCGTGGCTGGCGGTGGTAGACAAGAGAAACCATTCCTGAAAGCTGGTGCAAAGTGGCATCATGTTCGAGGAAAAGCTCGAAAATGGCCTATTGTACGAGGTGCGGCAATGAACGCAGCATCACATCCACATGGTGGTGGTTCTCACCAGTCACCTGGCAGACCATCTACTGTTAGCAGACATGCACCACCTGGTCGTAAGGTTGGAAACATAGCAGCCAGACGAACCGGACGCAAAACCAAATAATATGTTTAAAGAGATGAGAGGTCCCCTCTCTCTCTTTCTTCTGTTTTTCATAACTTAAATTGAACACTTATCAGAGTATTACAAGGAACCATATCTCACTAATTCCTCAGCAATTCAGAGGAGTAGACATGCGTCTCATAGCAGTACACTTGCCAGAAAAGATTGTTGAGGACATCCAAAGTCTTGTTGACAAAGGCCTCTATCCCAACAGATCAGAAGCCATTCGAAACGCTATTCGTGACCTGCTAAAGCGAGAGTTATGGAATGGCAACATGAACATCAGTGGAAGATTGAGTGAGGTAGTAGGATAATGAAATCGTTGATTGATGATGCACGAGAACACAGTCGGGGCGAGCGCGGCATGTCTACAGTCCGTGATATGGGCCAAGCTCGAATTGTCGTTGTTGGATGTGGCGGTGCAGGAAATAATACCGTGAAACGCCTCATGACCATTGGAGTTCAAGGTGCGGAATGCATTGCCATTAACACAGATCGTCAACACCTAGCAGTCACAACTGCCCACAGAAAACTCCTGATTGGTGAGAGAATTACTCGTGGTCTAGGAGCGGGCGGATACCCGCATGTTGGGCAAGCTGCTGCAGAAGAGTCAGCTGGACAGCTGGCCGAGCTTCTACGGGATGCTGACTTAGTCTTCATTGCTGCTGGGATGGGGGGCGGCACTGGTACTGGAAGTGCGCCGGTCGTTGCAGAAATCGCGAAAAACAATGATGCTATAGTTGTGGGGGTCATTACTATGCCTTTCAATCTTGAAAGAACTCGAATTGATAAGGCAAAAGCTGGTCTGGCGCGTTTGCAGGAAAATGTCGACACTGCAGTTGTTATTGATAATCAGAAACTAATGGAGCTTGTCCCTGATCTTCCATTAGAGGAAGCATTCGGAGTTGCAGACGAGGTTCTTGCAAATATGGTGAAGGGTATCACTGAAACAATAACCATGCCAAGCCTGATTAATCTGGATTATGCTGATGTTCGTTCAATAATCTGTAATGGTGGAGTTGCATTAGTGGGACTTGGTGAAGCCACAGGAGCAGATCGTGCTAATGAAGCTATAAAGAACGCACTAAATAGTCCTCTTCTAGAAGTGGAATGGAGTGGATCAACTGGTGCTCTAATTCATATCACAGGAGGACCAGATATGAGTCTCGCAGAAGCAAACAAGGTGGGTGAGCTCGTATCTGAAAAAATGAGTCCTGATGCTAATGTTATCTGGGGGGCTCGTGTTGATCCGCGCCTTGGTGGTATTCTTCGTGTGATGCTTATTCTCACAGGTGTAAAAAGTCCTCAGCTTCTTGCTCGTTCAAAAGAAGAAAGTACTCTTTCTTCAACAACAAAACGTCTTGCAGAATACGGAATAATCAGCTCTCAGACTACATCACTTGGTTCTAGGGAAGCACGAACACGTGCATTTGGCAAAATTCCTGAATCCACAGAAAGAACCTGGGAGGAACGTCTTAAACCATTAGAACGCACGTTGAGCAGAAAGCCACCCAAAGACAAAGAGGTTAAGAAAAGGGAGATTGAGGAACTTGGCCTTCGAAGACTTCTCTAGCTCATAATTTCTAATGGTGATTTGTGTCGCAGCGATATCTCGAGCTATACCTAATCTTGACTCAGAGATGCATTTGGGTCACATGCTCATTTGCTCATAGTGATTATTATGTTAGACCATGTTCTTTTAACCAGTCATCTGCGATGACTGCAACTCGTTCATATAGAGGACCACTACCCTCAATGCCATCTTTTGAGATACGGATTTTATTCATTACGAGTATTATACCTGTGTCAGGATAGAACTGCACTCCGCCAGGTGGAAATGTCTTCTCTAGCTCCTTTGCAAGGCCCTCAAGGCTAATCTCTCTCTCTGCAACTGAAAATGACACTATGCTACTTCCATAGATGAATATCTTTGGGATGTTAGTTTCACCATCAGCTACCACATCGGAGAGAACAATACTCAAAGTATTTTGATCAATTCCTTTCAGGGTACCTGCATATGTCTTGCCTGTGTTGATTACTACCTCAACAGTTGCACCAACAACCGCTGCAAGCTCACGGTTGAAGGCTCTCATTGCTGCGACATCTGACATCTAGTTTCACCACTAATGCGATTGAAATCAAATTGGAAGGCGCAGTCATCTCGTTTTAAAATTGATGTTAGAACAGTTTCCATCTCAAAACAGTTTTTCTCTAATCTGGTGGACATAACTAGGCATCTTTTCGTCCTTACTTGGTCTACCCGTGTTTAAATTGCACTAACAATCACTTGATGACGGTTCATATCATACTAGGGGCCAAATAATGGCAATATCACAAGTTCAAGAAACCATTGACCAAGAACATGTAGAATCCTCCGCATGGTCATCTATAAGCCTCCTAAAGATAGGAAGAACAACACTCCAAACCAACCTGCTCTTGAACATGAGAACAATAGAATTATAGAAATCATAGAGGTTTAGAAGATGCAAATAGATATAGAATTAGTTGTTATCTCGAGCATTACAACAGTGTTCATCTCTGGATTGATTGGTTCATTTCTTGGTCGGAAATGGCTCTCTCAACAGGTCCGCCTCCTCACCGATCTTCCATTAGTCTTTGCAATCGCATTTGTGAGTCAGTCTTTCAATATTATGATTGTCACGCTTCAGCATATTGGTTTACTAGAAACAGCAATGATTTTTTTCAGAATCCGATCAGTCGCCATTGGAGGGTCAATCATTCCAATCTTAGGTGTAATCCTTCAGATTTGGGCTCCGTCTATTCAAAAATATCACAACAGGATAGTCCTTTTGCTTGCCTTATACTGGATATCAGTAGTTCTCTTTGGTTCTCATGAAGAATTAATCATGATTCTTGTTATTCCGGTGATGATAATTCTGGGAATTATGATGATGTTCACCTTCATTATAACTTGGAGAACCGGTCGACTGAAAGAGGTAAGAAGTGAACTCATGGTCGTATCCGTTTTATTCGGGATGGCAAGCCAGATTCTTCGAGTCCCGCTCCTTTCCACATCTCTTTTTTATGTCCCTGATGTATTATTGACTATCTCAATGATTCTAACTGCAATTGCGTTTGCGAATCCTTGGTATTATAGAGAAAAGAGCCACAAACAAAATGCATCCCCTCATATTATCACAATTCCTGAGTGAGATATGGAGCTCTAACTCTGATAGATTGCATGCACTGGTAGAAACATATCACTTCCCTAAAGAATGAATTATTAACCTAGCATAACACGAACTCACTTGCACGAAGGTGAATACAGTGGCCTCTAACTCGAAGCACTTTGCACGGCACTATATGCGTGAAGAATCTTTACCCTCCCCCTTCTGTCCTGGCTGTGGGGCAGGAGAAGTGAGCAATGCGTTTCTCAAGGCCGCAAAAGACTCAGGTCACGAGAATCTCTCTGGATTTGCCTTTGTTTCTGGAATCGGGTGCAGTGCTTGGATACCATCGCCGCATTATCACGCAGACACACTGCATACAACACATGGGCGTGCAATTGCGTTTGCGACCGGTCTCAAACTTGCTCGTCCTGAATTGAAGATTGTGGTGATAAGTGGAGATGGAGATCTAGCTGCAATCGGAGGAAACCATCTAATCCATGCGGCACGACGTAACATTGACATGACTGTGATTTGTGTGAATAATTACATCTATGGAATGACTGGGGGGCAAGTTGGTCCTACAACATTTACTGGAGACCGTACCAGTACAACTCCCTACGGAAACCCCGAACGACCATTTGACTTGGCCCGGCTAGTCGCAGCAGCTGGAGCCAACTATGTCGCACGATGGACCACTGCTCACCCAATTCAAGCTGCACGGGCAATTAGGACTGCACTCGAAAGAGAAGGATTCTCTTTTGTTGAGATGATCTCTCAGTGTCCAACTGCATATGGCAGAAGAACACGTGCAGGTGAACCGCCAGAAATGTTGCAGTGGTTCAAGAAACTTCCAGTTCGTAAGAAGGGCGACCCCATCGACCAACGAATTCCTACAAAAGAAGGAATGGATCTTGGAGTCTTTGCTGATAGACACGACATTCCATTTACTGAACTGCTTCGTTCAACTCTCAGCAATCTGGAGGAGTGATATCTCATGAAAAAAGAGATTCGTATCGCTGGAACCGGAGGCATGGGTGTAGTTCTAGCCGGTGACATTCTCGGGTATGCAGCAGTGGTATATAGCGGTCTTGAGGCTGTCCAAAGCCAGAGTTATGGTGCAGAAGCAAGAGGAACTACTGCTAAGAGTGAAGTGATTGTAAGTGACCTGCCAATCAGATATCCAAAGGTCCGAGAGTCCGATTTCCTCATCGCGATGTCACAAAAGTCACTTGATCTGTATCTACCAGATGCAAAGAAAGGGAGCACTATTATTGTAGACCCTGACCTCGTGAATACCAAAAACATCTCAGGCTATGAAATCGTCGAAGTCCCAGCAATGAAAACTGCTGATGAGTTGGGCTTGAGGCTGGTTTCCAACATGGTAATGCTGGGTGCGCTGGTCAAAAAGTCAGGTCTCTTCCCACTTGAGAATCTTGAGAAAGCAATTGCAGATATGATAAGTGCGAAGGCTCTCGAGATAGACATCAAGGCAATCCGTGCTGGAGCTGAACTTGTCTAGCCTCCGTGAATCAATGGTAGGACAATAACAACGTCACCATCACTGAGTTCTGTACCAAGTCCCCCGCTTAATCCTATATCAGTTTCATTGCAAAGAATTACAGCATCACGATCAATTACTTCTGGACTGGACCACAGTTCTCTCACACCTGACTCTCTCTTAATCGCCTGCTCCAATAAGTCTGAGAGATTTGCGTCATTCTTGAGTTCAATCTCAATGAATCCATCTTGCAGTTTTTTGGCGATAGGTCCTCTGAACTGAAGCTTGACTTTCATGATGCACCACTACTCGCTAAGGGTGAGGGAACGGTTGATAAAGTGCTTGATTCATGCTCAAGCATGAAGTTCTATATGTGATGAATGCTATTCGAGGTCATGGCTGTGGAATGTGAGCAAGAAGAACCTGCAGTCGTTTCAAGCAGGTATGCGAGAATCTTTGGAATTGCGGAACCTACTGAGAATGTAGTTCGCTTAGTCAAGACTCTATCTGTACTCCTTCCAACCTTTGCGGCGAGCTTTCAAATCAGTACGACATTCTGGATGATATATATCGCAGAGTCGCTGGGCAATGGTGATTATTTTGCAGGACTCACACTCGTTGGTTTTCTTGTTGTCATTCAAATGGCCATTCAGACTGCTTTGGATTATCCTACTGGCGCTATTGGAGACTGGATTGGACAGCGATATGTGATATCCTCAGCTCTTCTATGCTACACAGGTGCGTTCTGGCTCTCATCAATGATAGTAAAAGACACTCCTGCTCCTATCTGGATATACATAACCATCTATGTTCTTTTTGGACTTGGCTCTTCACAGGAGAGCGGCGCTTTCAGTGCATGGTTTGATAATAACTATCGCGTTGCTATGCCACATGATAAGGATCGTAAGCAATATGGGGTGTTCCAAGGACGGCTTGGAATGGTTTGGCAAGTTTCAGCAACCGTCGTTTTATTGCCAGGGTCTTGGCTCGCTTATTTCTATGGAGAAACATGGGTCTTCAGTCTGCAAGCCGTTTTTGCAGTGTTCTTGGCAATAGTAGTGTTTAGGCTTGTCAGAGACCTCCCTGGAGTCAGAGATGATAAAGATAAACAACCTTCCCTAGGAGAATATGGATCTCTTCTCAAGGACGGATTCAAGTTTCTTTGGTCCAGTAAGTTTGTGACACTCATCATCCTTGGTGAGGTAGTAATGTGGAGCATTGGTCCCGTCTGGTGGAACCTCATTCTGTTCCCACTCTATTTCAGCTTCCTTGTGACATTGGTAGCTGTCAGTGCTTTCAGGACGCTTGTCTTTATACCACAAGCTATAGCCAATGAGCGGAGTGGTGTCCTAGCCAAAAGATTCGAACCAAAGATTTGGATTCCCCGATTTAGGCTCTTGCAGTTTACTGGAGTCATTTTCTACCTGATTCTCGCAATGATAGTATATATCTTCCCGGGCATACCGCCTGGTACCGACCCTGAAACCATTGATCTCTTCATCGTGCTGATTCCCTTCACGAATCTTCCATTGATTGAGATTCCTACTCAGACTGTTATTCCTGTATTTCTGCTCTTCCTACTCTTTGTTGGCCTCAACATGTTTGGTGCTATTGCTGATATCCTTACTCAAAGAGTGATGCTTGATGTTATCCCCAACCGTATTCGAAACTCAATGTATTCTCTTCGACCCACTCTAGTACTTGTAGTATCAATGCCACTGATTGCTTTCTTCGGGTGGTTCATACCCTTCACAGGTGGTTTTCTATTGACGTTCATTATCTGCGCGTTGATATCCCTAATAGCTGTTGTGATGGTGTGGGTTGCCTTCAAAAATCCAATACCTAAGGCTGAGGAGTTAGTGCTGGCAACCAAAAAAGAACAAAAAGAGGTCCGTGAACTGGAAGTCACTTAAGACCTCTATTTTGCACTATCCAGTGATTGCTTCAGTATGTCCGCATTAAGTTTGCCCGCGTGGTATACTTTTCCGCTCTCGATATGGTTGAATGTGATTTCAGCTGGACTGAATAGATGTGGATCTACTTTGTAGAAATCAAACCCAACACTCTTGAAAAGGTCATAGAATGGCTGACCATACTGCTTCGATGAAGATGATGGTACCTTCTCAATAACCTCTTTCAAATCATTATCATCCGACCGTACAAAGTAAAATGTGCGTCCTCCATACAGGATACAGTCATTGGTTATCCCCATCGCTTTAGCATCCTTCTTTGCAACAGGAGCTACAGGGGCTACACCATATCCTGACCTTACTCGATCAAGGTCAAATTCTAGTTCATGCAACTTATGCATGCCTACTTCAACAACCCTCGCAGAAACTTGAACTGAACCCACAACACATGCTGTTGGAGCTAGAATACAGTAGAGGTCCGATGGCGAGATGTTACATTTGTCTGCAATATACTGAGTAACTGCCTCAGAAGGAACCTCTCTTGTTTCAAGCAAAATCACACCGACTGATGCGTCATCTTTGTAGCCAAGTCCTGCATAGAGCTTCTTCTCGACTCGGGCCAGCGCTCTTGCTGGACCTGACCCCATGGCGAAGTACTTGTCAACGTTGATAGTCCAACCTGCATATTGTGATGCCATACATGCAATCTTCGGATAGTCTGAACTTACAACAACAGCTGGAAGGTCCAAATCTCCGATGTGCATCTTAGTGTGCCGAACTACTCCTAAACCACCTAGACAGACCTCGCCAACCAATCTGCCAAGTTCCTCTCCTCCAGCCACTTCAATGCCTGCATCAATAATTGTTGTACCATTTCCTAACTCACTGACATTGCAGTTCAACTCATCCTTCCCATTCATTATCTCCTTGGTAATCTCAAGTGCACCTTCAT
>JBHLQJ010000073.1:0-11821 GCA_048884945.1 Candidatus Thorarchaeota archaeon
GCTTCTATATGCGAAGTTTCAGAAGAGATGTGTAGGATGGATCTTGAGTTTCAGATTGCTTCATCTAGATTACCCAAAATGAGAACCCAACACAAAGAGCAACAAATGGCTGTTATCAAATTGCTCGAAGATGTTATCACTGAAGGAATTGAAACAGGAGAATTCAGAAAAGACGTAGACGCCAATAGTGTCGCTACAATTCTGATAAGTGCAATAGGAGGTCTCTCGAATCTTCTAGTAACCGCAGGTTTCAATTTTCAATGGGACAACATAAAGAACGCCTTAGTTTCGACAGTAAAAGTGGGTATTGTTCGCTGAACTCTGTCACTTTGGAGTCGGCTCATAGCGATAACCACGAGCCAATTCCTTTCTCTATAGCCTTTTGATAGATCAAAGGAGCAATGGCCATATCATCCATCGCAAGCCCGAGGTTGCACGCCATTGTGCGTTCTTCATTTGTTTCTCGTCCCATTTTTTTACCTACGACAAGTTCTCCTAGGTCTGCGTAGATTGGTGGTACGTTCTGAAAATAACCAACCTCTTGATAATGCTGCAATTGAGGTACATCGTCTGTACAGAATTTGTTGACTTGCTTCATTGCATCTGGGTGCCAATACGAATCAAAATCCACTAGCGACGCGAATGCCCCCTCATCCAACCACCCAGCCTGTATTGTGGCATGCGGTCTTTTGAGGATTGGACCCGCAGTCACTACTATATCACATCCAGAAACTGCATCTCTGGGTTCATCTACTACTTCTACTACTAATCCATACCTTGATTCAATTTCTCTTCCGTATTCTTTTGAACGATCATGATCGATGTCGTATGCTCTAACATGCTCCAATGCAAACACAACATTCAGAGCTTCGATATTACTCCGCCCCTGAACCCCGCAACCGAGAATTCCGACTATCGATGAATCAGATCTAGCGAGATGCTTTGCTGCTATTGCTGTAGCAGCACCTGTTCGTTTGGCCGTTATCCAAACGCAATCCATGACGCAGATGGGCAAACCAGTTTCCGGGTCATTGAGGATAAGTAGACCGGAGATATATGGCAGTCCTTTTTGGATGTTATTTGGAAATCCACTCACCCACTTCAATCCTGCAGACTTCATTTTAGGAATGTATGCAGGCATAGCGTGGATGAAGTTGTCTGACTCACCCGGATGTATTCCAGGTTTTGGTGGCATCTCGACCCGCCCTTCAGCTTTCTCTGCAAATGCTATTTCTAGCTGCTCGATTATCTCATTCATGAGTAGGCTGATTTTATTGATGTCAGCTTGTGAAAGGTAGAGCAACCTATGTTTTGAATCTGACACACGAAACACCACCTCCAAATCTGATTCCATATCTGTTATACATTCCGGGATAACCTAGACTCTGAATATTTCTTGTGTGAACAAGATTTTTCACGGAGTGGAACCATAGTGTAGTACTAGGATATCCGTCTAAGAGGGAGTGAAAAGATGGATCCTATCGGAACGATAACGTGCTACTTCCCATTTATCGAAGAGGAAACAAAGAATGTACTTGAGACTATAATGGGGGCAGCATCTGACTACTATGACTTTGTGCACAAACTAGGTGAGTTAGTACTCGAGAAAGAGAGTCCGGTCATGGTTGTTTATTTTGCAATTCATCACTCCATCCTCTCACTGAACTATAAACTCATTGACAAGATTCGTGAAAAATATGGCCATCATCTTGTACTCGGTCCGAATCTGTTCATCTCCTCTGCCTATCAGGGAACGGTCGAGGACTTAAAAAAGGTGCATGAATTGGCTGATGGTGTCCTTGCTACAGACCCTCCTGATTGGCTTACCCTTGAAATGACTTTCATGAAGTTTGAGGCTGACATGAGAAACTACCCTACGACTATCTATCAAGATTCGGTGTTGAACACTATTCGTAGAATGATAGATGAAAATCCTGATTTTGGTTACTATGATGCCTGCCTCTATGACTACCTTGCAATTCGAGCACACGCAGACGGTGACTCTGAGGAACGTATGAGGTGTGTAAATAAAGCACTGAGGGCAGCAGAGAAGTTCGATGAACAAGTACGAGTTGCGCACCTTCTGATACGGAAAGCAAACATCATCATGAATAGTGATCGTGATGAATCTCGAGCGTTGCTTGAGAGGGCGTACAAGATTGTTGAAGATAGATTATGCATACCTGTGGACTACGCTGAAATCATATATGGTCTAAGCGTACTTGACGCAATTCGAGGCGACTTTGATAGTGCGATCAAACGACTCATGGATGTTGTGGCTCTTCGAGAGAGAGCAGGTCTGAATACTGGGAACGCGTCCTATCTCCTTTCAGTTTTACACAATGTGATTGGTGATTTTGAATCAGGGCTAGAATGGGCATGTATGGCTGAGGAACAATACAAGAGCCGACCATACTTGTTAAATCGAGCAATACTCAATCAAGCTTGGTCACTGATTCTGCTGAAGCGCCTAACTGAGGCTCAGGTCCTGGTTGACACAACTCGCGAATCAGTTTTAAAATCAGGAGATGAGAGTCACTTAGCTTGGTTACATTTTGTCACCGGTCTCATTGAAGCAGAAAACGAGAACTTCTCATTGGCCACTAGTAGTGTTGAGCAAGCTCTCAGAATCTATGAACGTCAAGGGACAGCATTTCTCACAGAGCTCATATTCCTTCATCAACTTGCTAGAATTGAAGTGAGATCTTGTCATTCAGAGCAGATAGTTTCTCCATCATTAGCTATCCTTGAAGATAGAGCAATCTCCGGCAATCTATCGGGATTCATTGGGCAAGTTCTAGTCCTCAAGGGTGAAATGGCAATCATGACTGGTGATGAGGCTCTTCTCAGGGACGTCACAAACCAACTTCAGTCACTAGCTGATAACGAGAACCTGCCATTCTTGAAACCTCATTTTGAGAGATTGATTCGTAATCTATAGTAATACTTCTCAGTTTCAAAGTTGTATCAAGTCCCTTCACACACCTTATGTGGAAGCTCTGAGTAAATCAAGTGAGGCTAGGCAGTTGTATTCCTATGAGGATCGCACAGAAGCGGGACAGGTATTAGCACGTGAGCTTAAATCGATTGATTTCAAAATCAGACCTGTTGTACTGGCAATTCCAAATGGTGGTGTACCTGTAGGTGTTGAGATTTCCAAATCTCTAAATGCTGAGTTAGATGCTATCATTGTTCGTAAATTGCAGGTCCCTGGAAACCCTGAGGCTGGATTTGGAGCACTTACTTCTCATGGTTCACTGTTACTAAACCAGAGCTTAGTAAGATCGATAGGATTGAATCAACGACAGATAGACTTGGTTGTCAAACAAACACAAGATCAGATAGCTAGACGCAAAGCTGACTACCGAGGACTTGTTGGTATCATTCAACCATCCAACAGAGATGTGATTCTGGTAGATGACGGGCTTGCCAGTGGTTACACTATGAAGGCAGCAATTGAGTCAGTCCGAACTATGGCACCAAACAGAATAATCGTTGCAGTTCCAACCTCATCTGGCAGTGCATCCGATTTGATAGGTAGCGAAGTTGATTATCTGATATGTCCAAGGATTGAATCGGGATACATCTTCGCTGTAGCCAATGCATACAAGAATTGGTATGATGTATCAGATAGTGAGGTCGTTGAGATTCTCGAGAACTTTCGTGAATAAATTCGCATTGGTTGAATTAGTTATTTGCTCAGAACGCAAACCGCGAAGCCATTTTCCTAACCTGCAGGTGTAGGCTATTTCATATCTGAATCACGTAGATTCTACCATAAGATGACACTTAATCTAAAACAGAAAATTGACGAAGCTGTTTCCCGCCTCAAAACTACGTCTGATCCTAACGAAGTATCGACTCTAATTCATCGAACACCTTGGGTTCGAATTCTACTCGATCACTATGAAGAAGAAGAAGAAAATCAAGAATCATTTGTTATTGAGGTTGAGATGTCATTCCCTGAAGAAAATAGCGCCTCCGTATTGGATTCATCTGAACTCATTGACAGGCTCTTTGAACATCTTCATTATCTCCAGAAACTAAAAGAAGTTGGTTTTGAATTATCTGTAATAGGTACTGGGTGCATCTATTGTGCATCTAAAGAATTGAAAGAACCTCCACAAGACAATCTATTTAGAGCGCTAATCCCACCAGAAGCTGAGTGAACTCAGTCACGGTGGATGCCTTGGATTCAATGGACAAACGTATTCTTCTTTCACTTGATGATAATTGCAGAATGTCCTATCAATCTCTAGCAGACATGCTAGGCGTGACTGCCAATGCTGTCAAAAAGAGAATTGATCGGCTTATTGAAACAGGTGTCATTGAAGAGTTTTCGATTGTTCTGAGGCCTGCCATGATGGGTTCAGACTATTTGATCGCTCTTGTTTCCACTGATGGTAATGAGGATGAGGAGAAGTTCATAGACCAATTGGGTTCTCATCTTATGATAATTCAAGTCGGTCAACTTGTAACCGGTTCTGGCAGATTGTATTTCCTTCATTGCGAGTATATTGGTGCTGAAGGTTTAAGGAATGTAGGGTCATTCCTTCGAACCTTGGACTCTGTGACGAATATCGAGCTGCATACAATATTGACAAAACCTGGTGAGAAATTTGAGGTCAAAAATCTCCACCTTCGAGTATTGAGGTATCTACTAAAGGATGCTCGTATGCAGGTAAGTGAAATTTCTGAGAAATCAGGATTGACATCAAGAAGAGTAAGTAGAGCTATCCAAGAAATGCATAGCAGTAATGCTTTCTGGTTCGCAGTGAGATGGAATCTGAGTTTAGGACAGAACGCTGAGTTCTACCTCAAGGTCGAATATGCCGAGCAAGCTTCAAGGATGGATGAAATCGATGAATGGCTACGTGAAAGATTTCCAGATGAATATTGGTTCTCGTTTTACTCTGCTATGGAGCCTATCCTTTTTGCTAAGTTCGTTACAAATCACTTTCGTGATGCTGAAGAGATATCTAGAATCACGAAGAATGCGCCCTTTTCAAAATCAGTTGATGTTCTTCTATCCTATCCTGTGAAGAAGTTTCCAAGATTAGGAAAGATAAAGATTGAAGAGATGATTCAGGATGCCAAACTGTAAGGCATTAGTACTCTTTACGAAAACCACTTCTTTTTCATGTTGGTCTTGGTTTTATATAGAAGTTCACCAATAGAATCCTTTACAATTTATCGTGAAGGTTTAGGAAGATGGGGACTGACTCTAAACGACGATTGTCGGCTGCTATTCTCATTTCGATTCTTATTTTCATGACTCTCGCTCCAGCACAAAGCTCAGGGGTTCTTGATACGAAGAGAGATCTCAATGTGGGTCCATATGTAGACAGAATTGTCTACAGAATCATTGTAGGTCAAGACCAACAAGTTAGTAGTCTCATATTAGGTAGTTCAGAACTATTGAGTAGTCCTATTAGTTCATCCAACCTGCCACAAATGGAGATTGATCCAGATATCTCTTTGTCAAAAACTTACAGGAATGGGTATGGTCACATCACAATCAACTGTGAAAAGTATCCGTTCAACATCAGTGACTTCCGGAGAGCTTTTGCACATGCTTTTGATAAGAGACAAGTCGCCTCAGATCTCTCACCTAGTGGATTAGTATGCCAAGCACATGACTCTATTGTGCCTTCTACAAGCAGTTGGTGTATCGAGGATCGCCTGCGTTACCATTACTATGATGCTGACATCGCTACTGGAAATGCAATGCTCGACAAAGCAGGTTTCGATGTCGATGACGTTTCGGGCTTCAGGCTTGCTCCTGATGGCTCACCTTTCAACGTTAGTATCGAATGGACAGATGAAACCACATTAGCTGCAAATGTTAGCACTGTCGTAACTCAGGCCGCTGTGGCTGCTTTGACAGCTCTGGGTATCAATGCTGCTTCTGGTCCTGTGTGGTCACACCTTGACAATTTGACAGATAGGATAGACAGCAATCAAGATTTTGACATGGCATTCTATGCTTACAACTTCATAGATACTGATGTCGACTGGCTTGGTTATCACTTCTGGGGTGAAATGGCTGATGTTCCATATGCCAATCCATGTAACTATCGAAATGCAGAATTTGATTCGTGGCGAGCAAAACTACTTCGTAGTACGAATGATAATGAAGTCTATCGAGCAGCTGCAGTCATGCAAAGGATCCTGCATGAGACTGTCCCAATGGTTGTCGTATATGAGAACTTCTCCACTCTTGGTTTTAGAAATGATGTGTACACAGGTCATATCGAAGACCCTCTCCGTGGTATCCTAAGTCCATGGAACTTGAGAAATATGCATAGGATTGATGGGACTCCAAATGGTACTGTAACAGTTGCCATAGACGGCCCACCCAATACTTTCAACATCTTTCTGGATGCCAACAATGCGGCATCACAAATAATGGCTCAACTTTGGCCTAGCCTTTTCTTAGAGGGGCCAGACCTCAAACCAGTTCCCTATCTAGCTAAAGAAATGAGAATTGAAACTCAATCTGACAATCCTTCTATCCCACTTCATCGTACAAGATTCACTATCGACATTGTCGAAAACGCCAATTGGACTGATGGTACACCTCTGACAGCAGAAGATGTAGTCTATTCACTCAAGTATGCCTTTGAAAGTAGAGTCTATGGAAATCCTGCTGGAGATAGCTTGACGAATCTTGTAGCTGCATATGCTCCATCACCCTATAGGGCGGTGATTGAGTTCAAGTCTAGATCATCTTGGCATTTTTCTGACTTTGCATATAAATACATAATTCCGAAGCACATCTTCGAGACCATTGGTTATTCTGGCTGGGATTCATGGAACCCAGTATTCAATCTAACACATGCGTTAGTTACAGCTGGCCCCTTCGAATTTGTCCAATATCTCATAGACGAATTTGTGGATATTCGTGTAAATTCTGGCTTCTGGTATCATCCAATGAAAGTGGGACCACTTCCCCCAGATGGTTCAGTTCTCGCATTGATTATTGGTGCTGGTATCGCTGTAATTGTTATTCTAGCTGTTCTTAAGAAAAAGGGCGCATTCTGACACATTACCTAGTCTTATCAATGAAAATATGATACGCACTATCAGCTATCATTAGCTCCGCTGACCTCTACAATAGAGTTTGGTCAATATAGACTCAATTTATACCAAAGAAGTCTGAGAAGAAGCCCAGACCACCTTCTCCTATTGCAGGTATGTAATCTGTAATCCTAAACCAATCAAGTAGGAGTAGAAAACAGAAGATCACTACAAAGAGCAAGATGAGGACTATGAGCAATTTCTTGACTGTTTCAAGTGTTTCATCCAAACCCATTTCTAGGTTTCCTCCTAACAAAGCGAGTAATCATTGTCTATTTGTGATGTTCCTTAAAAATCCAGCTATCGATTTAATGAATCATCATCCAGAGTGATAAGTTATGGATCCAATGATCATGGCTTAATTTGCATTAGGATGAAATCGATTAAACACACAATCAAGGGAGACCATTTTCATGCCCAGGAACGAATGGAAAAATCCACACATCAAGTAGCAGTAGGAAACAGAAGATCACTACAAAGAGCAAGATGAGGACTATGAGCAATTTCTTGACTGTTTCAAGTGTTTCATCCAAACCCATTTCTAGGTTTCCTCCTAACAAAGCGAGTAATTGTTGTGTATTTGTTATGTTCCTTAAAAATACAGCTATCAATTTGATGAATGACCATTAATAGTGTTGTGAGCCTTAGTTCCTGATGAAGGTTTACCCACCAGCATTCCCTATGTAAGGTATGTAATCAGTTATCATCAGCCAGTCAAGGAGTACAACTACTTCTAGAATGACCACACCGAGTAGAGCGAGGATGATTAGAATCTCTACAAACCGACTCCGATTCGATGATGCAAAGTAAGCAATTGCGAAAATAACAACTATCACTACCATTAAGATGAGTATGACAAAGAACATGGGGTTGGCACAAGTACCATCAAATTGTATCCCCAATATCAGTTCGTCATCTACATACATTTCTGCAGTGAACGACCTGCTTTCACCACGATGTAAATCACGTTCCGGATCAACGACCAATTTGGCATCTTCACTATCATCCGGTTCCAAGGATTGAGAAGTGTAGCCATCTATACTTGCACTCCACACATCATCTTCGTCTCCTTTCTGTCTCACAGATATGGAAACATAGTCATCCTTCTCTGAAGGATTTCCAATCTCAAAGTCCTCGCTCTCTCCTATAGAACATAGAGGAAAGACATGCCAACATTCGACACCTATATTGTTGATTCTGTGTTCTTGGAGTTCATTTCCGTGGAATATTGTTACATTCAGACAGGCAGTGTTTGGTAATTCTGGTGTCCACTTGAAGGTTACATTTCTATTTTCAAGAAGAGGAATATCAACAAATAGTGTTCCTGATTCTTGGTTTTGAATAACTTCATGCCAAGTCACTCCTCCACCAAATGGAGCATACCAGAGGGTTACTGCAGTCCCTACTGCATCTCCATTTCCTCTGTTCCATACTGTCACGTTCACATCATATTCTGTGTTTTGCTCCAAATGGTCTACCAGTCTTCCGTTCCTATAAATGTTGATGCATGGATTGTCCCAGACTGGTTCATCACTATGTGCAAGGTCCCATGTTGAATCGTCGTATTGAGAATATATGTATGGGTCTGGATTCTGTAGTGATGATAATCTGTAGAATTGGGTGGTTACAACAATACCCTCTTGTTCTACTCTTATGTTGACAAAACCCTCAGATCCCTCTGGCACCTCAACGCTATAGCGTTCTACATAAACTGGTTTGTCATTGAAGTACACATCAAATCCCATCTGTGGATTAAATCCAGTTAGTTCCAGTGTGACACTCTCACCAATTCCCCCAACCACAGCTGTGGGATAGACATCTACTGAAGCTTCTTCACTCATCTCAACATCAATCTCACCAAGGTAGGGTCTGTAGTTGTGTTTTGTAACTGTCACATTGATAGTCCAATCCCTATCATGTGGATTGACATTGAAAACGACTTGACCATTTACATCTGTATATTCAACATCATAGACAGCAGCCCCTTGTTGAATACAGACTTTGGCATTGATTATTGGTTCCTTTGAAAGAAGATCACTCACTGTCACGGCGAATTCCTGTGAACTTTGGGATCCTATGATTTTTGGATGTGTCACATTAAACTCTGAGGGAACATCTGTCCAGAGTTGAGTTTCAGGGTCTCCAAAGAGATGAAAGCCTTCATACATCTGTTGGGCAATATCTCTTTGTGTGTAGATATCCGTATAGCCCTCTGCCGCTTCGACTCTTGCAGCAAAGAATGCACCTCCTATTTCATATATGGGTTGACTTCTAGTTTCCATAAACCCTGGCCAGAACGACTGAATCATCTCCTTCAATAGGTCTCCACTGATAAGTGAAGGAACAGCTCGGGATGGTGCGATAACCGCAATCGCTCCCCCTCCTGCAAGACGTGTTATATTCTCTGCAAAACACTCGCCATCATACATCTCGAAAGCATCTCCTCCAAGATAATAGGTTTCGAAGATATCATCAGATATTTGACGTTGAGAATGTGTTAGTGTACAATAGTCCTGATCGGTTTCTCCATCAAACCATCCTGAGCTACATGCAATACTCAGAACCAGAGGAGTCATGTTTTCATTGTTCAATCTGTTAAACTCTGATGCATTGAACCAGGGTGTGTGCCAACCTTCTACGACATCTCGATTGTCTGATGAGAAGTTCACGAAGACGCTGTACTTCATGTTCTTTGACCCACCATGACCATAGTACATGACCAAGAATCGCCCATCATTGATATTCGCTGAAATGTTCTTAGCTCCATCTTCACGAGCAATATCAGTATCGAAACCAACGAGCCACTCGTAGTCCCCAAGAAAGTCTGCAACCAAATTAGATGGAGGGTCACCGACAGGTGCCCGGACTTTGATTGGCTCTTTCTTTAATGCTGCAGAAGAATAGTTGATGTGTACATTGTACAGGTCTTTCAGATAATCTCGAATGTTCTCTAGGTGATAGATGAAAGGAGCCCCTCTATCTTCGGTTCCGTCTCTGTATGGTGGCTTATCTTGGAAATACCCACTTTGCAGGATGTTTTCATAGAAGCTGTCGTCTACTTGAGGAGCTTGCTCGTACATGATTGTTCTATTGACCATTATCTCAGCCTGTTCCACTGTATCCACTGACATTCGGCTGTAGATGATATCTGGGTAGAATCTGGTTCCCTGAACTGCGAAATAATACAAATCTGTAGCGAAATGACCTTCCTCTGGGAACATCTTTACACCGGGCGTGTAATATCCTGGGTGCTCCATTCCTGCGATGGTCGGGATGGTGTCAACATCGCCAAAGAGGACAACATACGTTGGAACCGGAAACCAATTTTCATAGATGTATTCGATCTCTCCTTTGATGTTTTCAATCATATCTAACCGTGAAACATCTTCATCCTCTCTAATGGTTAAAACTCTTGATGTGATTCCCTTTCGTTGTTTCCAATCTGCTAATCGTTGCGCTTGCGCTTGGAAGGTATCACTCGTTATAATTAGATACTCTGCGCCATCTTCCAGATTATCTAATGCTTCAGATTTGAAATAAGGTACAGTGGCATTTGGCTCTGAATATGTCGGAGGCCATCTATAATATGATCCATCTCGTTTATATCGTTCATGACATTCATCATAATTCAATAATGAGTTCTTGAGAATTCGTTCAAAGATTTCTGAACGTAACGATTCACGTATTGGACGAATCTGTGCTGGTTCGCTATACTTTAGCTTCACGACTATTTGTGAAAATGCCGTGATATTGCGTCTCATAGGATTATATTGAACCGGATAGAAACACAGTTCCAATAGTCTATGGTCTCTTATTATCGATGGTGCGTCTCCAGCTTCTCCAGCTGTGTTTACAATAGATCCTGGAAATAAGACATCTTGATTATAGATAGATCCCAAGAAATCAGGTAAAATTGGTGTAGCATTAGTGGAAGCATCTTCCCCAAATCCCACTGGATAATATATCTCTGGGACTGGTCTTATATCATAATTACTACCTGTATCATTCGATGAAGAAACAATCTCAATTGAAACATCGATATCGTGGGGAATCTCAATTAGTTCGGTCAAGACTGGAAGCATAGGTACTCCCGGTTCTCTCATAGAACTAGCTCCTGGCATAATAAGATCGTCATAGATAGTTGTCCCATTCGTGTAGTTGCTTCTCCAGAATCCATGAAAATCTGCAACGATGGTTATTCCTGTAGTGTCAGACACAGTAACATGAACTTCAGTTAAAGTGCCAGGACTTGAATCGTCAAAATGGACCCATGGAATTGGTGTAGATGTGTTTGTAGTCAATTCACATGGACGAATCCGATACGTTGGGTAGATTGAATTGCTTTCTGCAATGGAATCTGTTCCACCTGGTATTCCAACTTGGATGATCGCTATGGATGAAACGACTATCATTGCACTAATTGCGATTGCTAGCAGTTTGCATATCTCTCTCGTTTGTAGACCAAACTTCTTCAATCTACTCTCCTCCACACGCGCATGAAATCTGAAATCATCCAATGCTGTCCTGCAATTAAAACAATATGATTATGTGCATATACCCAATTATTAACTGTCTGTTGGTAATTTATTGATTCAAATGGTTCAATTTGGGTAAAATTGGTAGGCAAGACTTTTCTTCAAGTTCGACATTAATTCTGAACAATCTGACAATTCTTAGGTCTTGAAGAGGGAGAGCATTCATGGAGCCTATTGGTACAATAACACAGTACTTCCCGTTTATC
>JBHLQJ010000074.1:0-11675 GCA_048884945.1 Candidatus Thorarchaeota archaeon
GAGAGCAATCATGTAACCTTCATAATCAGTTTTGATGAATCCGTCTCCTAAAGTACCAATCCCTGAATATCGAATAAGACGAATTGAACATCCAAGAACAAAATACTCTGGAATCGTGCGGTTACTCGTGGAACCTGGTGAGAAAGTTTCCAAAGGACAAGCTATCGCTAAAATTACAGATATTCATGGAAGACCTTTAGGAGACGGATTCATCAAAACTGATTATGAAGGTTACATGATTGCTCTCAAAGATGAAGTGACCGTATATCCCCATCAGCATGTTGCAGAGATGGGAATTAAAGATGATAACGATATACTTTCACCGATGCCCTCGAGAAAGTAGCTAGGGCGACCCAGACATGAGGAGCATCGTGGAAATCTCTACTCGTAAGTCATCCTCAGAAATAAAGCCTGCAAGTTGTTTTGAACCCATGTAGATTGTGGGCAAAGCAGGTAATTCATCTTCACTCACTTCTGAGGTAGGATCATCAACATTGATGAGTTGAATATTTGACGGGCTAATATTCATCTCTTTCAGAACTGCATTTAACGATTCAAGAACGGGACCACAGAAGACACAGTGATCGGACTTGTAGAACATGATAGGAGGTATCTTGAGTTCTTCCTTCCATGATGGCAAGAGCACGATGAACTTGCTCCCTAGTGAGTAATCGGAAGTGTTTCTATCCTCAACCCATACTCTACCACCGAGTTGCTCAATATATCTGTCAACAACAGTTAACCCAAGTCCTTTCCCGGCTAGCTGTTCTTCCGGTCCACCAGCGCGTCTAAAAATCTGATCTTTCTGTGCATCTGGAATCCCAGGGCCATGGTCTAGGAATTCGATTCGTACATAGTCTTCATCTTCGGTCATATTTGCATTAATTTCGAGCTCCACTATTGAACTTGGATCTTCGCTTGCACAGTAATGAATAACATTGAAGAATACATACCAAATGAAAGCATGCCCGACAACATCATATGATTGTTCGGTGATATTTGATTTTATGTTAATAGTCTTCCATTCAAAATCACGAGTTGCCTCCCTAACTGCTTTTTTGAAATGGGGCTGGAGCTTCGTCTGAACCTTGTCGGGAGGATTTTGACCCAGTGAAATCAACACACCCATATTTGCGATCATTCTTCCTGCGCTACGAACACTCCATGCAGTTTCGCTAAGCAATCCTCGAAGACGACTTGGGAGGTCTAGGGAAATACTCAGGTCTTCCAGTGCGAACAGGACGTTCTGATTTGTCATGTTCAAGTCGCTACTCATGACTTCCATGTACAAGTTTGCCCTCTCGCTCTCTTGCCTTAGTCTTTGCTCAACACCACGACGAGATGTAACATCAAAGGCGGTGAGGCCAATTTCACTTAATTTCTCACCACTTGATGTAAGAGGGCTAGAAGAGATATTTGCCCAGATAATCTTACCATCGCCCCGTTTCATTTGGATTTCAAGACCACTGACACTTTTTCCTCGTAGGGCTTCCTTTACAATGTCAGCACCGGGATCATAACGAGGTTCTGGGTCAGGGAGAAATTCTGATAGCGATTTTCCAATGAGATTTTCAGCATCAGAACCAAGAAGTTCCTCAGCAGCCGCATTTACCTGTTCGATGATACCATTCCGATTCAAGGTGAAGTAAGCTACTGGCGACATGTCGTAAAGCGTCGCAAAACGGTTTTCAAGCTCTGTCACAGCAGCCTCAAGTTCCATCTGTGAAGTGATATTCCGAACAACAGCAATTATTGCATGTACTCCATTCAGTTTAATTTCAGTTGGAGAAATTTCAACATGGAGGATGTTGCCATCTTTCGATGCCAAACGTGTAGTAAACTGCGTTGCATTTTCACCAGTCACAAGAGCCTCAATCATATCTTGATCACGTCTTCGAGATACTGGGTCAATTATATCCTCGAAAGGAGTGTCCAAGAGATCATCCTTCTCAGCACCCAGCATATCTGCAAAGGCGGTATTTGTGAGGATAATGTCTTCGTCCTGGATAACCACAAACCCATCACGAACTACTTCCATTACCTTGAGTAGCCATGAGGTTTCGTGATTATCACTTGTCACCAGTGACACCTGCACTCCAAACTGTCTACATAAGTCTACATAAACAAATGTTGCGAGTCTTCATTCGATTTTTAAGACAATTAGAGATTATTCAAGTCAGTTGTATTTCATTAGAAATTGAATGAGCGTATTTCGAAATGCAATATGAATGCATCAAAGCAAAGTCTCTGCTATCTAAACCGCATGTTGCAGATAGTTGGTTCCATATGAACCGAAGTCTTAACGCATACAGAGGATGTGAGCATGGTTGTGTTTATTGCGATGGTAATTCAGAGTATTATCACGTAGACAACTTCTACTCGCATATCAAAATTAAAGAAAATGCAGCTCAAGTTCTTCAGAAGGAACTAAAGAAACTTGGCTTCACATCTAGAACTGAGTTGGAATCGGAAACGCTATGGTCATTTCTTGATGAGGAGGACGCAAAAAGGATTGTAGAAAAAGTTCCTCGAAAACTTGTAGTTGCAGCATGTGGTGGAGTTAGTGATGGATTTCAGCCTGCTGAGAGAGAACATAAAGTTACATATCAGATTCTAGAAACTGTTCTAGACTATGGGTTGCCAGTCTTCATTCTCACCAAATCAAATTTGGTGTTGGAATATCTAGATTTACTCAGGGAGATCCATGATAGAGCTTTTGCGAATGTTGCGTTTACGATAACATGTGCAGATGATGAAGTCCAGAAGGTGTTTGAACCAAATGCGGCAACAACATCTGAGAGGTTTGCTGCACTCAAAGAAATCCGAAATGCAGGTCTATATGGTGGTGTCATGGCGACTCCAATCATTCCAACAATTGGAGATAATCTGGAGAACATGACCGAGCTTGTAAAAAAGACGAAACAGGCAAATGGTGAATTCATTCAATTTGGTGGAATGACACTAAAGCCCGGTAGGCAAAAGGACTATTTCATGCGTGTAATTAAAAGAAAGTATTTGGCTAAGTATGATGCAATTGAGAGAATTTACGAAAACAACAACACCTATGGTCAACCTATCTGGAAGCGACTCCCAGTCCATGTAATGACCATGGGATATCATATCTGTCGAGAATTTGGTTTAAGAGACCGGTCTGTTAGGCATAAAATTCCTCACGAACATCAGTCAAACAATCTCGTTTTAGGTGTCTTACTTGATATTGTATTTCGAATGGGTATGCACTTAGGAATGCCAAGAAATATGATTAAGCCTTACTGGGAGCTTGCTGCACGGATTGAACGAGGCGTTGATGAACTAGGCGAACTCAAACATAGGGGAGATCTAAAAACTAATCTAATGATAGATGGTTCAATGACACAAACTATTGAGGAGATTCTAAAATCAGGAACCTGCCAAGTACTATCAAATCTAGAGGCAAAGATAGATAGAATGGCTGAAACGGAACTTGACGGTGATGTTCGAGTTTCACCTGATGAGTATTAATAGCACATTCATGTTGTGTAGCGTTTCTCTAAGTTCCTGAACCATTTAGGAACACGAGCATCATCAACTCTATCAGATGATGGCATGTAGGGTTTGATATCTAGAATAGGAGTCCCATCATTTGCTGAAATCTGGTCAACAATCAACTTTTTTGATGCATTGTCGACCTCTATTAGTTTCACAATCGATAAACAGAGTAGGTTGGGTCTAGCTGGAGACCTACTCGCAAAAACTCCAGACATTTCTGCGCCATCAATAGGAGGTACATCCTTCAAGTGACTCCGATTCTGATCATCGTCAAGACGGTCAGCCCACCAGATCACATGAAGATGAGAGAATTCCTCTATCCTAAGTGCAGCGTCCCAATACTTGGAATCAATCAAGAGGTGGACGGGTTTACCATCCTTCTTCTGAACATAACCTATAGGTCGGACTTCGTATTTCATTGTCCTCACTAGTGGCAATCATTCAGCAGATTTGAATAATACGATTTCATGAAGTGTTGAACCAGTCTCTTTGAAAGTCGAATCTTCGTGATTCACCTCTAGACTAAAATCCGAGAGGAGTTCTTTTCTCCAGGTTTTCGACCACGTTCGAAAAATATTGTCTTCAAACCCTTTTTTGCAGCTTCCAAAGCAGCAATTGATCCACCAGGACCAGCACCCACGATTACGATATCATATTCTTTCAATCGCTCACCTCGAGCGCCTAATTCTTTTCAATGGATTATCATGGACTGAAGCTTTCTTGTGATTTTGTTCCATGATATTTCGATTATATGAACTGTTTCCTAAATATTGGATACCATGTAAAACACCATTTTTGATGCTGAAAGTAAATACGAGTCCAAGCTAATTCTCGGAGTTCTTTGGTATCTGGATATACCTCAAAAGAAAAGCAAGTAGAACTGCACTAGCCATTGCAAGAATACCAGCTAAGGCATAAACAACTCGAAGACTTCCAGAGATTTCCCAAACTGCAGCCCCAAATATCTGTCCAACCATCCCAACAATGCCCATGAGAAGGTCATATGTACCGAGTGCACGTCCTTTGACCTCTTCAGAAACAACAAGTACATTGATACTTCTTACAGAACCCATCCACAAAACAAAAGGTATTGCCCATGCAAAGTTGATTAGATACATCATTAGAGCGCCACTTCCTTGGCTGAACCACAAGAAGATTATTGCATTACCGAATACTCCAGCAAAGAGTGTAGCCTTTAGATTTCTGTCTGCAAGAACACTAGCATGGTACATTATCAGAGCACTTGTGATAGAGAACAGACTCCAGGTCAAGCCATATGTAATCGTATCAACATTCCATGGACCAACACTTAGATTCCCAAGATATGGAATAGAGCTACTCCATGATAAATTGAAGCCAATCATCCCAATTGCTAGAATCCAAAAGCTACGGCCTAACTTTCTTACAGAAATCTTTGGCCCCGCACGTGCTTTTCTTAAAACCTCAGTTCCCAACGATTCCCTAAGTAGAACTATCGATGACACAAAGGTGCCAATAGCAGCAATTGAACCAATGAAATGTAGATTTCTAGATTGGAATCCGGAGCTCAAAAGAAAAGACCCTGTAAGAGGACCCAAAGCATCCACGAACCAGAGTGGCATCATCACCATCATGATAAGACGCGCAGGATTACGTCCATTGCCAGAAGAGATCTCATCTGCGGGAATTGCACTAGCCATGAGTCTTGCTGTACTCATTCCAAACCATACTAAGCCGTATTGGATTGCAACGTAGGGCCAGACCGGGAAAACAGACATTGTAAAGAGTCCGATAACAATGGGCAGAAAACCAAGAGAGATTGTCCACTTTCTACCAATAAAATCCGCGATGTACCCGGATGATATACTTCCGATTAATCCTGTGAAAGTAGCGATTGAAAATACAAGTCCAATCTGCCAAGGCGCCAAGAATCCTTCAAGGAAAATACTAAATTCCCATTTCCAAAGAGCTGTAGAGAATTGGGCAATAGCTATGACTGCAGCTAGTCTCCAGAGGTTCGAACTAAGACCAAGCCAACCTTGACGAGGGGTTTCGTTTTTTTCAAGGTCTTCATTTGTCTTGTAGTCATCGTTCATATGCTAGCCTCGGAGTCTTGAGCTGACGAATCAGAGTGACTTAAGATAGTGTCGATAATAGCTAAGTTTCAAAGTACTAATTGCAGCTATCATTTACAATAACCTTGGTCAATGACTCTTTAGCTTCATACTATTTAGCGCAAGAAGGGCTACAAAGAGTAACGAACCAAAAACAGTATACCATTCAGTTAAAGTACCTCCAACAGTGAGCGCAAAACCCAGACTTGAGAATGTGACGCCAAAACCATAAATTCCAACGATTTTATTGAATACAGGATTGAAGAACAATGCAATAATTATCAGAATAAGTACAAAGAATATGATTCTGAAGAATGCACTAGAAGCATCCAAATGTGGTTGACCCAGATTCTCGGAAAAAACGCCAATTGCCATTAGAGCAATACCTGACGCTATACCTAGCAGCTGACCAATAACCATGATTATCTTTTGAACTGGACTTTTGATCCACCAATCCTTAAGACTAATGAAGAATGGAATAAGAGCAAGTCCTGTAAAAATGCAGCCAATGTTATAGAAATACGCTCCAAATGGACTATAATCGAAATTTCCTAAACGACTAAGATAATGAGTAGAAGGGCCATAAGGTTCTGGGTAAAAAGCCCATGACAGTATCGTGAACACGCAGTAAAGAAAAACTACCGCTGCTCCGCTTATTGTTGTTAATGGATATTTCCGAAATCTGAAATCCATATAGAAGGCTACAAGCTTCTTCCTAATTAAACCAAGTCATTCTTCACCGAACTGGTACAGAGATGAGAAATGCAGCTCCTTTTCTTTCCTTCTCATCTAGTAACTCGATTGTGCCACCATATGATTCTACAATTCTCTTGGAAAGATACAAGCCAAGACCCTTTCCTTCACCTTTAGTCGTAACGCCCTTTTGGAAAATTCGTTTTCTGATGCTAGGATCAATTCCAGGTCCATTGTCGCGATATGTGATTATCAATCTCTTCTCCACAAGTCCTAGACGGATGGTCACTACTGCGCTTTCACCTACATAATCTGCTGTATTCCTTAGCAGATTTTCTAAAACCAACGGAAGTAGGATTCCAGGACGAATTTCAGCTGACCGAATATCAGGTTCAATGAGAAGACTGACATTGGCACCTCCAGTGGCGTCCTTGGCTCGATTAGCCATCGTTTGAAGCGTTTCAAGAAAATCGTACTCGTCTCCTCTTCCAACAACTGAGAAGAGCTTGATAACGCGAGACATCCTTTCACTCACTGCCAGAGAGGTCGAGAGGTATAATTCCTTATCTTGAGGTATGTCCATTGTTTCATGAAGCAGCTCAACAAGACCTCGGACTATCTGCATATCATTTCCGAGATCGTGTGTTAAGACTGAAGTGTAAACTTCAAGCTCACGTTGACGTTGTTCAAGGAATTGTTTGTGTTCTTCTAACTGCCTAACATAGTAATGTAGAATCCACGTAAATATGAGGACAACTAACGAAAGCGCAAATTGATCTATTATGGGCTCTAGAGCTTTACCAAGACCAATATTTGGGTGAAGGTGACAGTAAATGAATAAACTCAATGTTTCTCCACTAATAAGTAGTGCTTCTAATTTCGATGTTAACCATTGACTTCCAAAAAGTGCTGCAATGACTGGCCAAATAATAACATTTAGTGCCACCCTAACGTCGGACTGATTGAATTCCATTGATAGGAAAAGGAATGGCATAACAGCTAAGCATATTGTCGTCAGTATTCCTGCAACCACGACATATCTCGTTCTACTAATTAAATATAGCATCAAGAAGAGTAATGAAGCAATTAAAAAAAGTAGAATATTATCAAGCAGAATGCCCAACAACAACTGAATGAATGGAAGGAGAATAATAATAAGAAATAGCGCAAATGACAGAAGTCTAGCATTCATTCTAAGGACATCAGATTTAATATCGGGCGAAGGTTCAAACAGAATATTACGAGCCCTCTGAAATACAGTATTTTCTTTTTCAGTAGGCTCGACCTCGGACATTCTTTAACACACCAATGTTCAATTGTAACGGATTAACTAGCTATTGAGATAATTTTGACTATGTAAGCTTTGATGGGTTGTTTACAAAGCATCCTAACTAGGAAATTTTGTAGCATCGGTTAATCCTTTAGAAGTCTAGGTATGTAATTCCGGGCTAAAATCACTGTAATAATGACTAGTATGCCTTGAGATACTAGACTTATTACTTGAGACCCTGTGGCTAGCATTGCGAGTCCATATCCAACAAGCGGAATAATGCCAGCAATAGCTCCGACAGCCGCCGAAAGAAGGCCCATTGCTTGATCAGAGGCGACATTGATTGCGACTGCCCTTCCACCCCCTCTTATCCGGAAAATTGTTGTACCTACAGCCATCCCAACAAAATATCCAATGGGAATCTGAATGATTGGGATAAGAAGTAGCAAAGGCGTGATTGGATTATTGACTAGAATCATAAAGTCTAACGCAATCATACTCAAGATATAGGGTACAATCATAATCAATGTCTTGCTTTTAAGAACAAGTTTCGAGCCTATTGGAAGTCCCTCATGCACTGATGCACCTTGCGTATCGAACATCAGGATACTTACCAGCGAAATCCCACCAAACAAATTTGCATAACTTACAGCGGTCAGCGCAGTCATACTCCGAAGTAAGCCATCAACCTTCCAATTTTGAACCATTGGAAACAACACTACAATGAGGAAAATTGGAATTGCAAAAACAAAAGCAGAGCCTATATTTCTTGTAGCCAATTTGAGATCTTTTCGTATCATTGCTTTGAGCGGACTTGTGGAATTAATAATGACCTCTTTCTCGATACTAATCTGCGTGGTCGACACTCCGCTTATAGTCACTTGTCTGAGAGATTTTCCACTTCGGAAGTATAGAATCACAGCAATTAAGGAATAAACACTTGTTCCAATTATAGATGCCAGAAATGTGTTCAATGGCATGGTAAATGTCAACGAAGCTGCAAAGAAACCAAATGAAAAAGGAAAGACAAGCGCTAGAACTGTGTATGCAGTTTCGCCCCAAACACTAGAGAGTTCAATGATGAATCTCATAAGAGCAGGAAGATAGCTGCTTAATCCATATACACTCATCATACCAATTACAATGCCGAGTGAAGCAGCTATTCTAACAAAGGCAGAGCCTCTTGATTCATCTGACGAGAGGGATTTCCTATGAAACCATTTTGACATGGCAATAAGAGCTCCAATAGCAATTGAAATTGTGCTTGCACATGCAACCAATGCGACTACTGCTGTTAGAGGTCCAAAGACAATAAGACTACCAATCGGAAATATGGTCAATGATAGTAAAACCGGAGCAAAGAAAACTCTAGCAAAAGTCATGAATGAGAGCTGTTCGATATCAGCTCGACTTAGAGGCAGTGTAGCAGGCAACCTCATGGCACCTGATGAGATTAAACCAGTGGTAGAAGTTAGGTTAAGAAAGAATACAACAACAAACGTTAGTGTCAAATATATAGTGAACCCCACTGCTAATCGTGCTTCAGGATTCCCAATAGAAACATCGAATGCCGAGGCTGCTAGGGCAATTATGGCAATCATTGTTAGAATCATTGTAGTCATCAAATAACTGATTCGACTGGATGATTTAATTGAACGCGAAATCTTTTCCGGAAACTCCTTCACTCGAGCAAGATTTGAGGGATTCATTTCTAGATAGGCTTGAAATCTCGATTCTTGTGCTATTACGCTGGCGATTTTCCAAGCTTCTGAAAATTTCATTCAACTAGTGCCTCCCTTAGCACGGACACTCCCTCTGCGACTTCATCCTCTTGCTTTGTCAATTTTAGAAATAGACTTTCAAGAGTTGCACCATCTTTATGGGCTTTGACACGAAGTTCTTCAAGCGTGCCTTCTGCTACCAAGACACCTTCATCAATTATACCAACTCGGTCGCAAAGACCCTGTGCAATTTCCATCACATGTGTGCTAAGTAATACCGAACCTCCATTTTCAGCATGAATTTTTACTATGTCCTTCATTATTTTGGCAGATCGGACATCAAGACCGGAGAATGGCTCATCAAGTATCAGCAACTTTGGCGCATGTAACAGTGCAGCAATTAACATCGTTTTCTGCTTGTTACCCTGCGAAAGAGTGACAATCATCTTATCATAGTACTTTCCGAAATCGAGAGCTTTCACAAATTCCTTGATTCTCTTGTTTAGTTTTTCTTGAGGTAATTGCCGGATTGAAGCAATGAAGTCAAAAAGTTCTCTTGGAGTCAAAGAATCATACAACTGTTGTTCCTCGGGCACATACCCAACAAGACATTTCACTCCCACTGGATCATCTGTTGAATCGACACCAAATATACTTGCATGACCAGAATCTGGATCAAGTAAGCCCATGAGCATTTTAATTGTAGTAGTTTTGCCAGCACCATTGGGACCAAGAAGCCCATATATCTCTCCCTCACGAACATCTAGAGTGAGTTCATTGACAGCAACCAAGTCTCCAAAAGTCTTCACAAGATTTTGAATTTTAACAGCAGACAAGTGACTTCAAACTTCCTTTCTTTAGGTTGATAACTCAGATGTGTATTCATTTCTTCAGTAAATATAATGTTTAACAACTACGCGATAATCCAAAATCAGAGAGTCTCCATCTTTTCTGATGTATTGCTGTTGTTTCTTAAGCGCACACCTCTCTTCACAAGAGTCCAATAGCTGTAGAATACAATCCAACCAATTGTTGGAATCCCTACGAAGAGATAGAATTCTGGAGCAGTAAAGAAGAAGAATATGTTGATGGATCCCAGCATTGCTATATTGATTATCAACGATCGACGCTGCCAGCCATAATTTGATACGACATTCACCGCATGAAGAGCTGCAAATCCTCGGGCATTCAAAGTATAAAGTCCATCTTTGTCAGTGGTGACAACAGCATCCATTTTCTTAAGATGAAAGTCCAAGAGACCGCTACTCTTGATTTTTAGTTTCCGCTTGAGATCTGCAAAACGTGTGGGCTTTTTCGCGAGTTCCTTCAAGATGGCAATTCTCATCGGATGAGATATTGCTTCAAATACTTCATCTGATGTCATTTTTCCTCACAGATAACTTGGTTATTATTTGATATAATCCTAGGGTTATTGACCACTTGGTCAACACTCGTTGACTTCCCCTTTTGCTCTGGCTCAGCCCAGCTAATCGCAATTTAAATCCAACATGCAAGTCATGGATCGAGCAACTGCACATGCCTGTCTTGTCATCATAAGGAAACCTACTTACATTCGATTGAGGACTCTACTGTGAAAAGGAGCTCTTACAGTTGTCCGAGCGAATATATACAAGATCCTCGATAAGTTATGACCTTATGAATTTGCAATACCAATCTTTATCTGAGCCTATTAGCACCCAGAATTGGTCGTGGCTGAATGAGTGGAGTGAAAATCAGTCGTATCCTCTTGCTATCTTTCGTCATTGCTAGCTTGTTCAGTAATGTCGTAACTGTTTATAGTCCATTGAACTCAACAAATGAAATCTGCTGCATTAATCGACTGATGTTAGTGGATGTGTATACTCCTCATATTCCAATCATAATAAATTCCAATGAAGATTTTATTAGTCAGGGATGGTCCGGGAATGGAACCGAAAGTAATCCATATGTCATTGAGGGATTAAGCATTATATCCTCGGAAACGTGTATCAGTATCAGTGACACGAATGTCCATTTCGAAATTCGGAATTGCCTAATCTCCGCATCTAATTTATCGACAAATAATGGAATCGCGTTCTCAAATGTGATGAATGGTGTAATAAGAGATTGTTTCGTCGAGCTGCATTATTATGGGATTTATCTCTATTCTTCTTCTTTCTGCTCATTGATGAACAATAATGCTACAAAAAACCTATGGTACGGATTCTATCTTTCATCCTCTACATCATGTATCCTTACTAACAATACTGCTTGTGAAAATAAATATGGATTCTATCTTTCAAGCTCATCTCTGTGTATCTTAACGGATAACACTCTCTATGGCAACGGACTGGTTATACGGGGAGATTCTGTTTCTAATTGGCTGCATAC
>JBHLQJ010000075.1:0-11653 GCA_048884945.1 Candidatus Thorarchaeota archaeon
CTCTGACTAATAGTAAGCTTAAGGCAGCTATCAACCGAAAAGATGAAAAATACCGCACGTCACTCACGAGCCAGACAGACTAGTCTGTTCAATAGCCCCGTGGTGTAGTGGTCCATTAGGCAAGCAACAGCTTCCTAGACTATGCATAAGCGGTTCTGGCCCGCTTGACCTAGGTTCAAATCCTGGCGGGGCTACCAACTTCTTCTTTTCTCGGTAACGGGACTGACAAAAATGAGTTCACCTCATCATTTTGATATGAAAAACACTTCAAAATCTGTTTTTCCACCGTCCAGATTGGATTTTTAATCTTCGAACCGAAAAATCGAAAATCTTTTCGAAAATTACTCAAAATTTCAAATTTACGCATAACCTAAAGGTTTTTTAGAGAACTCGCCTCCATTTCAGATGGAGAAGAAATCCGCAGGTTATGCTCATTTCGAGTATCCTGTTACTGAGTCTGCGTCCCTCCCGGCGAAGACAGGGGCGGATTCTCTCCGCTTTTTCTATCACTTCTTGCCTGTGAATGTAATCTCAACTATACCTGATGCACCACAGTATCCACAATGGTAAATCTGATCTTCTCCTATTTTAGCTATGTCGATATTTCCATCACAGTTGGGGCACTCTACATGAGTCAACATTGTCTTAAGTAACGAAGTGTTGTATAGAGATTCTGTTCTCCTAGAGTTTCTGGGAACATAATCTGCAGATATTGAACTGTCCCATCGTTCGTATAGCAAACATAATGTACCAATAAGGGTGAAGATAAGAAAGAACCAAGTTAGGCTTTGTTCACCAACTGAGGAGTAAAATAGGAGAAGGGCAATCATGACTGCACAATAAATTACAACCGGGATTACTGATTTTGATTTAGATGCACTTACACATATATTAGAACAGAATGTACCACGTTCATTATATATCCAGCCTTTACTTTCTAACGAGCCACACCACTCACATCGCACCAGCTTCGATGGATCGACAACGATGTACAATCGAGGTGGGTCAGTCCTCTCTCCCATGGTTTACTCCGAGCTTGAATTGTTTCAGGAGAGCATAAGCTTTCCGAATTCTCTCTAAATTCCTTTCTTTTTCTGTCACTCTTTGATATCCAGATTTTTTTTCGATAATATCAAAAATGTCATCATCCACTTTGAGTTTCGGAATGATGACTCCAAACTTCAATTTAAAATGCAATTGAATCTCCAAACTGCATTTTCTTCCCTGTTAATGATGCTCACTTCAGGTTCTATCCCTTGAGTCTTCAGTCCAAGCCAAATATGCGAAGCTGCTGTTCCCACATCGATATCATAGTGTCGCCATTTGAAATGCTGATATCCTCTTGGTTTGCTAAGTTCAATGGAATATCCGTCCTCATGCAGCTCCACCAAGTAGTACCATTTCTGAGAGTTCATTGCAGAAGGCGCTCTTGATGCAAGTTCAAGCGAGTATCTTACGACGTCTGGAAACTCAGTCAATGATTTATCATGAAGAAATGATTCAATAGTCCTGTTCTTCTTTGACATACGCCTTTGCGAAAAGCGATCCAATAAGCTTGTTTTTTCTGGGACATATCCGAGGAGAATAACACAGTATAATGGATTGTCTGCATCAGGTTTGGATGTTCCATATACGATTTCGTTTACTTCCTTGGTTCTATAATGCCCCATCCAACACGTCTTCACTCCGATACTCTCGCTATAAAGTATCAATTGTTCCCCGAGAAATCCTAACTTAGCCTGATCAACAGGTGTTCGTTTTGTAGATAAAGCAGCAAACTGTTTTGGTCCTTGAAAATATACGACATTTTTCTCATTTGGAACTGGATGGTAATCAATTGACACTTGATGGTTGAATGGAGCTCTCATCTTTGACATGAATTGATGGATTTGGTCTTCATGTTCAGAGGAAAGTGAGACCGGGTGGAACTGTCTGTATGACCGACGTGTCTGAATAGCTGCAATCATAGCTGGTAGCATGTGTTGCATGATACGCCGCTAATTCTTTTAGATTTAAAGCCGCCTTATGATGTGTTTGGATAATATGTCCAATTCTGAACTTTATGACAATCTTCATATTCAAGCAATCTACGGCATCGAATGGAAGTGTGATCAATGGAGAAGGTCGAGCTTGGTTGGGACGAATTCTGGGCTGAGATTTTCAGGGTACGACATCGTCAGGCGATTCAAGGGATTGAGCAATATGATAAGCTCGTTGTATCTTTCATCATAGAAGTCTTGAATCTTAAGAAAGGAAATGAGATTCTTGACATCGCCTGCGGCGCAGGAGGCCATTCTATTGAACTTGCTAAGCGAGGTCTGAAGGTCACAGCTTTCGACATAGCACAGTCTTTGATTGACGTAGCAAAGAAAAGCGCCAAGGATGAAAAGGTCGAGGCAAACTTCTATGCTGGTGATATGCGAGATATGTCCTTTGAGTCCCAGTTTAAGGCTGCAGTAATGTTAAGTCATAGTTTTGGATTCTTCAATCACGAGGAAAATAGACGAGTTCTCTTGGGTGCATATCACGCATTGAAAGAAGGTGGATGTCTGCTTCTTGATCTAATGAATCCCTACAATCTCCCCAAATTTCAGAAGACATGGACTCAGCTTGATAGTGGATTCCTGTTGAATGAGCCGCATGTGTTGGATGCACCTGCTGGAGTTCTTATTGGCAGACCTGCCATGTTCATCGATATTGAAGAAGGTCGCATTGTATTAATGGACCAAGATGCTTTGTCAAATAACGACATCCGAATGTATACTGCTCTCGAGATTAGGGAGATGCTTGAGGAAGTCGGATTTACCAAAGTAGAGTTTTATGGTCATCACACACTACCTCGAGCTCCATATGAATCAAATTCTGAGCGTATGGTGGTCGTTGCACATCGCTAGGTTTCTTACCTAGCCGCCATATAGTCCAGATGCACCTCTGGCATAGAAGGGTCGAGCTGAAGTATCACGAACGAAGAGGTCGCCCTCAATATATCCAAAGAGAATGCCATTTATCAGACAATGAGCTAAGATTTCCCTCACAGTTTCAGGATCAATTCCTGTGCGGACATGTAGATCCGAAATAGTGACCTCCTTCTCGACAGCTGCAATCTCTAGGACTTTCTTTCTAACCTTAGCTCGGTTTCTTGCGCTAGGAAGAAGTCCAAATCCTAATGCCAAAAAGCCAACTCCAAATAAGACCATTGCCAGGGATATATTCTGAAACCAAGTCTCAGCCAGAGGGCCAATTATTGTATACATTATAAGGCCCATTAACAAAACCATAAATCCCAGACAGATTCCTACGAATGAGAGAACATCCCTACCCGTGCTATACATATATGACATATGATACATGAGTTTTCAGGACAGAAATATTTTGTCAAACTCTATTGTCTATGAGTAATTCCCCTGTAGAAATACTTTTAATCATCCGCTCGCGAGGTCGCGCTATCCACCAGTGAGTTTGCTGGTGACCCCGACGAGTTCTCTCGTGTGATAATGGACAGTTGGGGACATGCTATCGCATACTATCACGAGGGGACAAAAAACTACGCTACAAGGAGACAACCTGATGGTTAAGATAAAGGAACCTGACCAAATTAAGAAGCTTATCCTTTCAGATGATTTTGAACATAAACGTATAATATCAATATCCGCGCACATTGACCACGGCAAGACAACTACGACTGATTACCTCATGCGACGTGCTGGTCTGATGTCTGATGCAGCGACTGGGCAAGCGTTAATGACTGATAGCGATGAGGAAGAGCAAGAGAGAGGCATCACTATCTTCACCTCAGTCGTTCTGCTTAACTTCGAGGTCGAGGGGGAGGAGTATCTCGTTCAGCTGTCTGACACTCCCGGACACCTCTCATTCACCGGTGAGGTTTCTCGAGCATTGCGTGCCAGTGATGGGGCAGTTATTCTAGTGGACGCCTTGGAAGGCGTAATGACCCAGACCGAAACTAACATTCGTCTGGCAGTGGGTGGAGAGGCGTGCAAGCCAGTTCTATTCATCAACAAGGTAGATCGACTCATCAACGAGTTGAAGCTCCCGCCAGCGAAAGTTTACGAACGTATTGACATCATCATCGCAAAGGTCAATGAGCTAATCAAGAAGGTCGCTCCAAAGGAATACGCACTAGATTGGAGAGTCAGTTTCCAAGAAGGAAGCGTAGCAATTGGTAGTGCCAAAACTGGCTGGGCGTTCACAATGAAGACACTAGAGAAGAAGAACATTAAACCAATAGTTGTCTTTGAGAAATACAATGAGGGTGATGACAGATGGCTTCGTGATAACCTTCCATTAGATGATGCTCTCCTTGAGATGATTATAAAGCACCTTCCCAATCCAAAAGATGCTCAAAAATACAAGATACCCAGGATTTGGTCAGGCGACCTTGAAAGCAACGAGGGTAAAGCACTCTTGAATTGTGACCCAAAGGGTCCTCTCATTGGAATGATCACAAAAATCTTCATCGACCCTAAGAGCAAGCGACCCACACTGATTGGTAGAGTATTCTCTGGAACAATCAATGCAGGGCAAGAGATTCAACTAGTCAATATGAGACAGAATGCTAAGGTCAAGCGATTGGGAGTTCAGGAGATCACTGATATTCTTGATATGGACGAGGTTCCTGCTGGCAACCTCTTCTCCGTCTTTGGTTTCATGTGTCCAAGTGGTGAAACATTTGTCGAACCCGGCTCAGGTCTGAAGGGCTTTGAAGCCATTGAATATGTCAGTGAGCCTGTTGTAAGTAGAAGCATAAAACCAATCGACCCACAGGAGATAGCTAAACTCGGTGAAGTTGTTTCAAAATGGATCATGGCGGACCCAACTGCAAGGTTCACTCATGACAAAGAATCTGGCGAATATCGACTGGATGGTATTGACCCACTTCAAATAGAGATTCTCACAAAGAGAATCAACGAGCAGGTCAAAATCAAGGTTTCAGAACCTATCATTGTATACCGAGAAAAGATGACAGAACGTGGTGATGAATTCCACACCAAGTCTCCTAATGGACACAACAGGATTCGAATGTACCTTGAACCACTCGATGCGAAGACAATTGACCTCATCAGGAAGAAGAGAATCACTGCTGAAATGCCTGACAGAGAGCGTGCTGCTATTCTCCGAGATGAAGCAGGGTGGGATGCTAAAGAGGCCCGAAAAATCCTAGACATCTATGAGTCCTCAATGCTAGTTGATGCAATGAGTGGTGTCCAGAGATTCGAACGTATCTTCTCATATCTTCAGACAACCTTCCGAGAGTTCATTGACGGTGGTCCAATTGCGAAGGAACCTGTAATGGGTGTCAAGGTAGTTCTTACTGATGCAACTGTCCATACGGACCCTGCTCATACTGGTTACAACGAAGTTGCAACAATGGTGAGTGCTGGTCTCAATATGGGTTTCTTAACAGGTAAGCCTGGAATCTTCGAACCAATCCTCAATACCGACATTAAGACGCCAACTGACACACAAGGTCAGGTTATCAAGGTCCTAACTGGGCACCGTGGTCAGATTGTCACGATTGAAGGCGAAGAAGACACCGTTACTGTGAAGGGCACACTCCCCACAGCTGAAACAATCGGGATAGCAGATGAGTTCAGAAGCGCAACCGCAGGTCGTAGTTTCTTCGGTTACGAGTTTAGAGGATTTGAACCTCTACCTGGTAACATGCAGGAAGAGATCATCCTTGAGATTAGAGAGCGAAAAGGCATGCCTCAAGAAATGCCAAGCCTCAACTCTTGGAACAGATGGCTCTACAAACGGACCTCGTAAGGGTCAAAATTACAAGGGGCAATCTAGTGGTTGTCCCTTGTTTCAGCTTTTTGTTTTGTCAATAACCTTAGAAGATAAACTTTTGAACAGCTTATTTTGATTTCTAATTGATTGAGATGCCTCTTGACCCTGTCGAACTTCTAAAAACTCTGGTTGCCTTTGATACTCGAAATAACGGTGACATGAAAGCACCTCGAAATTGCCCTGAATTCATCAATAACATTCTTAGTGGTTTTGGTTTCGTAACAGAAATTATTGAGTCAGAAGGCTACACGACAGCTTTCGCAAGACGTGGCCATGGCAAATTCAAGATTCTATTCTTAGCTCATTTTGATGTTGTTCCATTTGGTGAGGGGTGGAACTCAGATCCATTGAAGTTGAAGATGGATGGTGATAAAGCATATGGGAGAGGCACTTGTGATGACAAGGGTAACATTGTTTCACTCCTTTTACTTGCGGAGAAACTTGTTGAATCAGATTTTCCATGCACTATCATGATTGCCGCCTCGGGTGATGAAGAGCTTGGAGGAAGACAGGGGGCTGGCGTGCTAAAGGACTACCTTGTTAAACATGGACTCTTTCCTGATTTTGTTGTCATTGCAGACGGTAATGGTCAAGACATTATTCATCGGAGACGGAACATCCTTCCTACATTCATCAAAGTGAAAGAGAGAACAGAGAAGATCAAAGGCAGAAAAGAAACTGTAAGAGTAGAAACAGAAACCTATGGGACAAATACCAGGCACAGTGCCTATCTCAGATTTGGTGTTGATAGACACGCGATGATTGCAGCATCCAAGTATCTCGATCTCAACCCTCGTGCAGTAGTACAAACAGTCCGAGGGGCATTTCTGAAAGGCAATGTCGTCCCTGATTGGATTGAGATGGATGTTATTCATCCTGAAACATCCGGTACTGAGTCATCCTACGATGCTGCATTAACAGATTTGATGAGAGCATTACTTCCTCTCTCATTGACTGCTTTTCCAACTAGGCCTTCGGACAAAGGTACCAATATCTGCCCAAATATTCTTTCAAAAGAAAAGGATCTCTGGACTCTCTATGTTGATATTAGATCAATGACAAATGATGGTGAAACAGTCAAAGCAGCTTTCGAAGAGATGCTAAAGGGAAGGGTAGAACTATTCTCATTAAATGTGCATTCTGGAGTTGGCTATGTCGATTGTGATCCTGACTCAAGACTAATCAAGGCTGCTAAATGGGCACTCGAGAAAGAAGGTATATCCTACAGAATCACCGAAGGCTTTGGAGGTTCTGACTCACGTTATTTTGCTGGTGAAGGGGCAGATTTGTTTGACTTTGGTCCGAAGGGTGACAATGTACATGGAGCAAATGAATGGGTGTCCATTGAGTCTCTGAAGGAGAATGCAAATGTTTTCCACACAATGATTGAGATTCTAACCCGTGAGAAGAGTCCAATATAATCCGCTACTTTGGATTCATTCCTACCTTCAATTTGAGGTCGTCTATCTCCCACTCTTTGACATAGGAGAAATCCTTCCATTTGGGTTTCGCACTGGGTCCTTTCATTTCTAGCAGACTAGCCCGCACTTCATTTGCTAAATGTGCTTCAAACATCTTTGAAAGCTCTACTGATTCATCGTCTGAAAACATGAGGAGAACATCTATTGATTGTTCAATTTTCAAATCAAGTTCTTTTCTCATAACTTGAACTCGTCGTATCACATCTCTCACGAGACCCTCCGCTTCTAGCTCTCTTGTGCGCGTAACATCAACATAGACTTTGCCCATCTTTGAGTCTGAGTAACTCAGGTAATCTGGAAGACTCTCCTCGAACTCTACATCTCCAGCATCAAGTTTCAGTTTCTTTCCTGCAACCGTGACTGTTGCATGTCCTTTCTCAAGATCGTCTCTCAATTTGACGGCATCGACATTCTGGAGTGTTATCACCAGCTGTTTCATCATGTCCTTGTACTTTGGCCCTAATGTCTTATAGTTTGGTTTCACAGTCAGTGTCGTGAAGTCCGCCATAACATCAGTTAACAAAACTTCAAAGTCTCTAGTATTGAGGTCGTCTCGCAGAAGCGCCGAAAGATTATCAGCTCTTTTTGCAGTTTCTTTGCTTTCAGCTATTAAGGTCACCTTTGCAACCGGATGTCTTAGTTTTACGCCTTTTTTGTTTCGAGCATGACTTGATGCACTTCTAAGCTCTTGGAGTATCTCAAAGGTGGATTCCATCTCATTATTTCGAAGACTATCGTCTGGTTCAGGTACTTCGGTCATGTTTATTGACTCAGGCAGTCTATTTGCAAAGCGCATGAGGAAATTAGTATGCAACTTTTCTGCCAAAAATGGAGTGTATGCATTAAAGCATCTTAGAAATGTCTGAAGTGTATAGTACATTACATCGTAGGCCATTATCTTCTTGGGGTCATCGCTGTCTAGCCAGACCCGTTTCTTCACAAGCGGTAGATATATCCTGCTAAGGTCCTCTGATATGAAATCTAACAGGACACGCCCTGCATGATGCCACAGATATTTGTCCATGTTGACCCTGTAATCTTTTACAACTGTCTGAACACGTGAAATCAACCATCTGTCTTCGAGATCCGCTTTAGAGAGTGCCTTTCTCATTCTACTCTCGTCATACTGGAAGTTGTCTAGGTCCATATAGGTTTCAGCGAATAAGACCACATTCCAAAGAACATCGAGTTTTTTCCGTGTTAGTTCAATTTCCTTTGGGTCGTAATTCATTCTTGACCATGAAGCCGAACGTGTCAAGACGAACACTCGGAATGGGTCTGCACCTATGTCTGCAAGTGCGTCCTTTGCCCAAACAACGTTACCTCTAGACTTGCTCATTTTTCCTCCTTCTGCATCTAGAACATGCTCTTGGCTAACACATGCTTTGAAAGGGGTATTCCCATGCATTACAACTGCAGTGTATAGAAGGCTGTAAAACCATCCACGTGACTGATCCACTGCTTCGGTTATGAAATCAAATGGGTAGAGTTCCTTGAATATCTGAGGATCCTTTAAGTAATCGACACTCGCAGTGTGAGCCAATCCGGAATCAAGCCAGCAGTCCGTCACAAACTCCTCTCGATGCATCTCTCCTCCACACTTCTCACATTTGAGTACAACTTCATCAACCCAAGGTCGATGCATTTCAAATTCATCTGGGAATTTAATAGCTCGTTCTTTCAGCTCGTTTCTTGAACCAATAACAACTTCAGCTTTACAATCATCACATACCCATATAGGAAGAGGAGACCCCCAGACTCTTGATCTTGATATACACCAATCATCTGCATTTGCGAGCCAATCACCAAACCTGCCTGTTCCAGCCCAATCAGGAGTCCAGTCAACCTCTTTGTTTGCCTCTACAAGGCTATCTCTGACCCCCGTCATCTTGAGGAACCATTGTGTATTATCTGCCAAGTATACTAGAGGTGTGTCACACCTCCAACAATGAGGATACTCGTGTGATATTGTTTCTTCATGGACGAGTAATCCCTTGTCTTCCAGCATTCTTGGAACTTCAGGATTTGTGTCAAACACCAATCTTCCCTTGAACATTGGTACCTCGTCTGTAAACTTTCCAGAAGGAGTGACAGGAGCTAAGACTGGTACATTGAACTCCCGTCCCACATTGAAGTCATCTGGTCCAAATCCAGGGGCTGTGTGGACAAGACCTGTTCCATCTTCGACTGTGACATGAGTACCTGTAACGACAGCATGCATGTACTCTTCGTCATGTTCATGGTGAAACGGCACCTCTTTCTTAAACGGATGCTCATATTTCCATCCTAGCATCTTCTTTCCTAGAACCGACTCAACTACCTCGTAGGAACTAACACCTGCTTTTCGCATTACCTCTTCTACAAGGTCTTCAACTAGCCACCACAGTTCACCACCAACATCAACCTTGACATACTTCATCTTTGGATGGACTGATACCATCTCATTTGAAATCAGAGTGAATGGTGTAGTGGTCCATATGACAAGATACTCGTTTTCTTTTCCAACAAGTTTGAATTTCACATATATCGATGGATCCTCTTTGGTCTGATATCCTTGGGATACTTCATGTCCAGATAATGCAGTAACACATCTTGGGCACATCGGATTTACTCGATACCCCCTACCAAGAAGACCTCTTTCATTAGCCATTTTTAGGAAATACCAGACATGTTCAATGTAGTCATCCCTTCGGGTTTGGTATGCAGAAGGATAATCCAACCATAGGCCAAGTCTGACGGAATCATTCACCCATCCTTCGAGATAATAATCTACTAGCTCCTTGCATTTCTGTACAAAGACATCCATACCAAGGTTTGATTCTATGAGCCCTTTCTGATCTATACCCTCATTTCTTTCAACTTCGAGCTCAACAGGAAGCCCTTGCATATCCCAACCGCCTCGCCTCCAGACATTGAATCCTCTCATTGTCATGTAGCGCAGCTGTGCATCCTTCATAGCACGTCCTCGGGCATGTCCAACATGCATGAAGCCATTTGTTGTGGGCGGTCCTTCGAGGAAATTCCATCTAGGTCCTGAGTTTCTGAGCTCTACTATTTTCTTGTAGATTTCTTTTTTCTCCCAGAAATCAAGTACTTCTTTTTCCAATGCCTGTGGGTCATATCGTTTTGGTAGTGGACTCATGTCAGTATCCTCTCACTGCGATAATAGTTGGAGTATTCATAGAATTTCACAGAGCATTTCGGAGGCGAGAACGTTCTAGAATATAGACCAGGGGGAAGGTCTTCTGATTCAGTTGATTTGGCAATCCGTCCTTTCCAATTTTTCTCACCTATTCGCTCTCTGGTAACTCATTCTGACTCAGTTAAAAAACCTTAGGTTAAAACGTTTTGACCATCAGGAAATCCAACCAATGTTTAATTGAAATTTCTAAACCGTCTTTTGTGAAGTGAATGCAATGAGCGCTCTGGAAGAACGATCTCTTGACAAACTTGCGGAGATGATTTTCAATGTTCTTTGGCAAGATCTTCGTGAGGTATGGAAAGCTATTCGAATAAAGATGGACCAAGAAGGAACAGAAGCTGTGAAAGCCGCATTTCATGAAGCTGCGGATCGATTTACCAAGGGTCCATTCAAGGATCATCTTGAAGTGAGATGGGGTATGAACTTGTGTGTTCACTGCAATGATGATAATATTGAGAAAAATGGCATCGCATACGTTGAACCTACCGGTGATGGACTCGAGTTCAACCAGTGTTTGAACTGTCGAATCGGTATTCTGTACAAACTTGTCACGGCGACTGCAACTCTGGATACCTACAATGTAAGTGTGGGCAGTCCTGAGCAATTCAATGGGATGTCAATCTATTGGAATGCGATTGTTCCTGAAGGAATGAAGAAGTTCCTACCAACCTATGAGATAGTCGATGGTGAAGGTCAATGGCAAGGAACCATTTCCTTTGATGATTCATATGGCGTCAAGTTTCTCCCCTTCGCAGCAATGACAGCGTCCACACCAAGAGATTCTGAAACTCCATGGACAACGGATCTTCCCGGAGCGATTAAACTTGCTGTTGACGCTTTTCTTGCTGATGCAAAATACCAGGTTGAGGTTGCACTTGCTCTAAAGTAGTGGTTAGGTGATCATTTTGAATGAAAAACTAGTACGAGATAAGATACCCGAGCTAATCCGTGAGAATGGCGGAAATCCCAAGATTCGAATTGCAGGTCCTGATGAGCTTGATGTGCTTCTTCGTGAAAAAATCGTTGAGGAAGCAAAGGAATTCCTTTTCACTGGTGATACTGAAGAGCTTGTCGACATTCAAGAAGCCATCGATGCACTTCTCAAACTTAGGAAAGCAGATACTGCTCTAATCGAGCTCCAGCGTCACTCTAAACTTCTTGC
>JBHLQJ010000076.1:0-11491 GCA_048884945.1 Candidatus Thorarchaeota archaeon
GGAACTGATGGTATTGATATTAATCCTGATGGCATTATCATGGCGGATGAAGCCCTCTATTTTATTGACTTAGATAATAATGGAGTTTTCAATGTGCGAAGGGAATGGGTGTGGATGGACAACATAACCCAAAATGCCTTTCCAGACGTTGGCGAACCATTCTTCGTGGTCAACGACACCTCTGGTGATGGACTCCTTGATTTCGGAGAACCATTGGTGATGCTAAAAACACCGAAAACAAAATACATCTTTGAAAAAGATGGCAGTCCAACTCCCAGTATTCAAATGTGGGAACGTGGTACGAACCTTACAATAAGTACTCATGTTGACAACAGTCTTTTTGGGGGTGGTCACGGTACAGCAGTCGCAGGCATTCTTCTAGGTGGACATCTTGGCTATCGTGATTATGTTGGAGTTGCACCAGCTGCTGAGTTAATGATGATTCGTGTTATCGGCGATCAATATACATGGCTGACAATAGAAGAAGGTCTCACTATAGCGAATAACACTGGCGCTGATGTCATTCTTACTGAAGTTGGATCTTGGACGTGGGAATACCTTGATGGTAGTTCTAAGGTTGAACAAATGATAGACGAGCTAGTAGCGGATGGTATTCCTGTAATTTCGCCAAGTGGTAATCTTGGTGGAAAGGACAAACATGCCATGACAAACACTGTTCCCAATACTCCACATCTCATAGATTTCTCCGTTCCTCCTGTAGATGGACTTTATGTTCTCGAAGATATCACTGAGGTTTACATTACAGTCCTCACAATCAATCCCACTGATTTCCAAACGAGTAATTTCAGTTTGTGGATTAATGGAACGACGATTTATCTCCATCCAGGATTCGGTGAATGGGCTTGGGTTCTAGAACCAAACGTCATACCTGGTGTGAATGTCGAATCATTCACATCAATTTCCGCGAGGGGTACACGGATGCTTGCTATTTGGTTATATGGAAGTCTTCCGAATACTGCTTCAGTTCCATATTACCGACTAAATATTTCGACTCCTGATTCTGCAACAATCCATGCTTACATATCTGATGATCAGAGTGGATGGAGTGGTGGGTGTGTTTGGATTAATGATGTTGTCGATAGTTATCATATCACATGGCCATCGACGGCTGATCGTACGATAAGTGTTGCTAGCTATAGAACCCGTAATCTGGTTGGCGGAGGAATCATTGGTGATCGTGCTGATTTTTCATCGCGTGGACCGAGGATTGATGGCATCACTAAACAGAATATTGCTGCCCCCGGTGGATATGACATAATCTCTGACTATGCAAATGGATCTGCATGGGTGTCATGGTTCAATGCTGGTGGAGCTCTTCCTTTTGGTAAACAATTTGGCAGTTATCGATTGTTCAGTGGAACAAGCGCTTCTGGTCCCCACGTTGCAGGAGCTGCTGCTCTATTGCTTCAAGCAAATTCATCAGTAGGCGATCAAATGCAAGTTATTCTAGAAACGACAGCAAGAAGCGATGGCTATACTGGAGCTGTACCCAATGCTGATTGGGGTGGTGGCAAGCTTGATGTTGAAGCTGCTTTAATCTCCCTAGTTCCTGGTCCTGATATTTCTGGTCCCGTGATAGGGAGCCATGACCGAACTCCTTTCGCACCCAACTCTACTGAATCAGTTTTAATTAATGTCACAGTCACTGACGCTTCAGGTGTTGATACAGTTATTCTGTCATACTACAATGGAACAATGTGGTTCAATATCACAATGACACGGGTTGGATCTTCCTTTGAAGCTACAATACCAGCCCTTCCAGATGGTACGACAGTGTATTATCGATTCTATGCAAATGACACTCTTGATAATTGGTCTGTATCTGGAACTTACAGCTATACTGTGGCCGATTCAACAACGACAACAACAACAACCGGACCGACAACCACTCCCACTACGAGCCCAACAACTGGAGGTCCTACGTCAACAACGCCTCCTCCTGAAGAACCAGATTATCTCCGGTTGGCAATACTTCTAAGCGCAGTATTTGCACTGATTATCCTAGCATTGGTTTGCAGCAGAAGGAAGTCCAGGAGAGTATAGCGATGAATAGACCTCAAATTCGTAGCACATTTGAACAGAATGCAGCCTGAGCAGGTCTTATATGAGTTTAGTATAAATGCGAAACTGACGACAAATCAAATACAAGGTATCGACGATGAGGCAACTTGGGGAATTCACACTCGACTTGGGTCACAAGAAACATATGCCTGTTGAAGTTCTTGTCGATAATGATAACACACTAATTTTGATAGACTGCAATTGTTGCGAAGAGTTCCTTTCACGGAGACTTCCAGGAGGTGTCCTCATCCCTATTGCATCTGCTTTGAAGAATTTCTTCGAAAAACGTGGAATGCGGAATCTCGATGTGAATGTAAGTGGAGTGCTAATGCGTCGAACCTACAAGGGAATTATGGATCCCACTGATTTGCCAGAGATGACAAAAGAGCTAGAGATAGCAGTCAGTAAATTCTCTCAGAAACGTAAGAAAAGATAGATTGGAGAGAGATTACCCTCTCTCCTAATCCACCTCATTGATTCTCAGCTTGAAACTCTTTGAGGTATTCTGCTAGTTCTTTTACTCCATCGAGAGGCATGGCATTATAGGTTGAAGCTCGCATCCCTCCAACTGAACGATGTCCCTTGAGACCAATCAATCCTCTTGCGGTCCCTCCTTTAACACACTTGTCCTCAAGCTCAGGAGAAGACATGGTGAATGTTATGTTCATAAGAGACCTCGAATCCTTTCTAGCATGACCCTTGTAGAATCCATCTGAGGAGTCGATCACATCATAGAGGGTTTTGGCTTTCTTCACGTTTCTCTTGCTAATTTCCTTGACTCCGCCAATTTCTTTCATGTAGTCCAATGCGAGTTTACATATGTAGATTGGGAACACTGGTGGCGTGTTGTATAGAGAATCATTTTCTGCATGAATCTTCCATTTTTGCATTGTCGGAGTACGCTCTGGAACTCGGTCTAGCAGATCCTCTCTCACAATCACCAAAGTAACCCCAGCTGGTCCAAGGTTCTTTTGAGCTCCTGCATAGATTACACCATAGTCTTTGACATCAATAGGTCGATCCATTATATTCGATGACATATCGCTAACTAAGGGCACATCTTTGGGTACTTTTGGCATGTATCCCCATGCGGTTCCATATAGCGTATTGTTACTTGTGATATGCGCGAAAGCAGCGTCTTCGCTGAACTCCACATTTTTTGGTATATATGAGAAATTCTCCTTCTCCGATGAAGCTATTACCTTCACCTCACCATAAATGTTGGCTTCTTTAATGGCCTTTGTTGACCAGCCTCCTGTATTGACATATTCCATGGCTTTTCCAGGAAGTTGCAAGTTCAATGGGACCATAAAGAATTGAGTTGATGCTCCGCCACTTAACCAGAGAATCTTATAGTCCATTGGGACTCCCATTAATTCTCTAACTAGATTCGACGCATCAGTCATTACTTTCTCCCACTCTTTTGAGCGATGGGAGATTTCTATAACAGACATGCCTGTTCCAGCAAAATCCAGAAACTCTTCTTTTGCCTTCTCAAGGACTGGCAAAGGAAGTGTTGCAGGCCCTGCATAGAAATTATAAACTCTCTTTGTCATTGTTCCCACTTACTCCAGTTTGTTTATTGTGAATCCAGTCCAAACTTTGGGCTGGAAGAATGTACTTTTTTGAGGCATGCACTCGAAATTTTTCGATACAGCCTCAACTTCAGAAACTCTTGTCGGGTTCATAAAGAAAACGGCTTGACCATCTTTCTGAACTGATTTTATTGATTCCTCTACAGCATCTCCTATCCCTTTTATGTAGGTTACAAAGCCACCACCTTTCATGGTGCCTTGCTCAAGTTTGCGTTTATCGATGCCTAGCATTTTATCAAGAATCAAAGTATGGAGAATAGCTACATCAAGCCTACGAAGTTCTTTGGACCTATTTGGCAGAAGGCTATTCATAATTGAAATATCATTCAGAGTAAGAACATAGAAATTCCCGTCATTCACGAAAAGTCCAAAGGAATGTTCACCGTTTTGGAACTTCTTATTCATTAATTCAAACATTTTCTCTGTCGTGCTAAAGATTTCGACTTCGAAATACCTGCCAATTTCTTCGAGGAGTTTTTCTTTAGAAAAGACCTCCAAATTCTGGACAAGCCTATGTGTTGGCAAAACTGCAAGTCCTGGATTTGAGATGGTCACGAAGGTGAGCATTCGATATTTTGCTGATTCTAGTTCTGGATGTTCTTTTGATAAGGCTAGGGCTGTTTTGTATCTATGATGTCCATCGGCTATTATGATGTACTTATTCTCCATCAATTCTACAATTCTTCTCAGATCAATCTCATTGTCAATTTTCCAGATTCTGTGACGAACTCCGTCACCATCCAGAACATCTGATAATGGCTTATTTTCCATATATTTCTCAAGGATTGAATCGACAACTCGTTCGTGATCAGGATAGATGACAAAGATTTGCCCAAAGTTTGCCATTGCACTTCTACAGAGATTCAACCTATCCTCAATATCTTTGGGTAATGTTTCTTCATGTTGAAGTACGCCAGAAAACCCGCCGCTACTTGGTGCGTTGGTAGCAAACTCTTCTAGTTTAATCAATCCAATGAATCCAAATCGGAACATCTTCTTGCCATCAATCTCAAAGTTCTGACCATATACATAGAATGACTCTTTCTCATCCTGAATAAGGATTCCATAATTAATCCACTTGTTCAGATGGTCTCTAGCTCTAGTATATTGATTTGATTTAGGCGTGTCCTCAGGTTCAGGTTTGTTTTTGATAATCCAAGCCATACTGTACTGAGAAAGTGACTGAAATTTGTCGACCATATCTCCCTTAATGATATCATATGGTGGAGTCACCAATCTGGATAAATCACCAGCTTTGGTTTCGTTGAATCTATATGCTTTGAATGGCTTTATCCGTACCATTTCCAACATCTCCAGTGCAAATCAAATGTTTGCCACGCCCGGCTCTAAGACTCTTTGTCATAAGTCTTTCTTTCTGAATATGTTCCAATACGTATCACTCATGTTCAAAAACTCCAAAACGTCAAACTTAAATGACTTTTAGTTACGAAATCGCGAACCTATCAAACTGACGGGGAGACGTCAAATGGAATTCTGTGAAAAATGCGGCGCACTCATGCTTCCAAAAAAAGAGGAAGGAAAGAAGTCTGTTACACTGAAATGTAGAGAATGTGGAAATGAGAAGTCATCACGAACTCCTCCAGAGTATAAAGTAGAACATAGAATAAAGCATACTCCACGTGAGAAAATAATTGTCGTGGAGGAAGACACTCGGAGATTTGAAGAGATGACAGAAGACGAGCGGAGGGAGCGACGCAAGGAAATATTGGAGTACTACGAGTCTGAAGACGAATAGGCCGCTTCGGGTAACCTTAATATCCCCTCAAACCATTAGTATACATACCTATCACTATCGGGCATTTTAATACACTGATTTTACAATCTCATTTTTTTCAGAGGTTGTAGATTGATGAAACGGAGAACCTGAACAAGAATGGGAATCAAGCTTCATTATGATCATCGCAATTACATTTTGAAATATGGGAATATTGCCGACAAGTTACGTCTCGCATCAGCTGGAAATGGCCTGTCTGAGAATCAGTTGGAGGCTCTCATGGAAGAAGTAAAAAGAATGCAAAATCAGGATGGTGGAATCCCTTTTGGCGTTATACAAGGGACTCCCAGCTCAGTTAAAGAAACTGCAGAAGTTCTGGCTCTTATAGCCAGATACAAATTAAAATGGCCTGAAATAATCGATGGAATGGTCAAGTTTCTTGTCTCTCGTCAAAAGAATGATGGTGGATTCAGTGAAACTCTGAAATTAGACCCTTATATTGATGACAAATACGGGGGCATTGGCCGCAACTGGTATCCAGTAGCGAAAAGCATTACTTGGCTAACAGGAAAAGCGCTTGAAGCTTTATGCCTTGTGAAGTATGATGATGAAGAGCGGTTAAGAAGAGCTAGAGACTTTCTGCTATATAATCAACATGAAGATGGTCATTGGCCTGATTATATTGGCCATAAGGAATCAGATCCTTTAGCCACTGGTAATATTCTGCAAGGACTCGAAGCGGTTGGGATTAGTTCAGATAACAAAGTGTATCAGGATGGCAGAGCAGCATTGCTTCAACATCTTAAGGATTCTGTCAAGAATCGGTCAACATTTGACATGGCTGACTTGACTGCTGTTGGCAAGCCTAACTCGGATCCAGAAAAAGAAGTCATTCGTAGCGGCATCGAATTAATAGTTCAGAGTCAGAATGAAGATGGTGGTTGGGCGCCAATTGGCTCAAAAAAGAGTGATCCAGAACTAAGTTCCATTCTCTCTTTTGTTGCGAAGAAATTAGACAAGTATGCCTAAATTTTGAGGTTATAATATGTCTGAGAGAGTCCTAAGTCTTCTTCAGAAAGAAGGTATGTATATCGCTGGTGTTTTTTCTCCATATGGGCTATATACTAGTTCACGACCGTATAATAACAAATCTGATGCGATTGATGCTGTAGATGGAAAAAATTTACTTCGTAAAGACAATGCTGAGAATATAGCTGCTCTTGAAACGGTTTTTGCCATCTATGAGGGTAAAAGAAACGCACCTATATATGACATCAAATTGGATCTAACAGGTTTTACGAAGAAACAAGTAGCAGTTCTGAAAGTAGTTATGAGCATCCCGTTTGGTTCAACAATGTCATATGGCGCGGTTGCAAAGCGAGCTGGCCTACCGGGCGCCGCAAGGTTTGTTGGTAACGTTATGCGAATAAATAGGCTCGGACCTGTCATTCCCTGTCATCGTGTTGTATCAACCACAGGTCTTGGTGGATATACCGGTGGTATTGACAAAAAGATTGAATTACTGGCTCGCGAAGGTGTGATTCGCGGAGATTTTTCACAGAAGGCTTTACAAGGGATTCCGTAATTTCCTACATGGGACCTTTCGGGTTGGATGCGTGAATACGATGAACTTGAAAGTACGAAGAAATGGAGACATAGTAGAGTTACGCAAGGTAGAGCTTGACACATTAAGTCCTCCTTTATTTCGGACGCTCATTGGCTATAATTCACTTAAGCGTCTGGGATACTCAATTTCTTTCATCAGGCCAAAGAAGAGCTCAAGTGGGGATTTCGAAAGGATTCGGTACAACTTCATTGAACGTGGGATAATGACACGGCAACTTGAAGGTGAACTTGAGCCCGATATGAAACGTGGTATCCTTAACCAGCTACCTCGTGGCAACTTCTCCATTATTCTTCTCTTGACTCAAGTCCCTAGAAGAGGTGTTAATATCAGACTCGATAAGTTTGAGTATGAATTTCTTGGTTGCATTCTTATGAGAAATGATGAAACACTTGATGTAGTTATGAATACAACTCCTACTAGAGATATTCTGATGCCTATGTATGAAGGTGATGAAATAGTAGCGTAGAATACTTTTCCCTAAAACTTACTGGTAAATGGTGTCGACCTCTCTTCTAATCGTTTTAATTCATCTCGTTTCTTCTTCGCACGGTACCCCGCAAATGCAGCTCTCCCTGCAAGAATTATGATTGGAACTATCCACCAAATGATAATCAATGACATGTCGTATTGCATTCTGAATCAAAATCTAGTAAAAATTAATGAAATTAAGGATGTCGCAATGAGCAGAATTTGCTTATCTTTATCTGGAATGCCTTTTCTTTTCATATTAGAGAGGAGAATCAGTCTTGTCTAAAAGTATTAGAGAAGTCCCAAAAGAAATTGCTGCTTTTGGTGAGCGTCAATTCAAGGAAACTGGCGCTATGGCTGTCGAAGTTCTTCGCGTGAAAGCATCTGTTATGCGAAAGCACTTTAGGCAACTAAAGGGAATAGCATTTCTCGTATCCGTAATATCCCTTGACAGAGTGCGTATCTATTTCTTCAACTCAATCGGAATCATGCTCGTTGGGGAAAATGTAGAAGTATCGATGTATAACAAGATACGTGCAAGCTCAAAACTTATCGCAAAATATGAGAAGCCAAAAGAGCTTACTCCAGAAGAACTTCGTATTGAAGCCACTCAAGAGTTAAGGGACTCTCTAGCCAAAGCGTTACGAAGAGTTGCTCGTCTACTAAACGCAACACCTCCTAGTTTTCCCGATATCTTTGTCACACGAACAAGCTCAGAAGAATCCAATCAAAGCTTTGGACTTCAGATATCTGAAAGTGGTGAGTACCTCTTTGAAGACTCATCACTAAAGACGAAGTGGATGGATGGGCTTATTATTAGGACAGCCTTCCTAGCATATCTTGATTTTGAGAAATCTAAATTACAGTTGGCTGCTTTAGTTGGTAATGCTATTGCATTGGCTCTATTAAAGGAGCCTGAAAAAAAGGCATTTCGAGAAATCTGGTCAAAAATCAGCAAGAACACAGAATGGCAACCGATGATGAACCACATGATACAGCATGTTGATTCTTACACTAGCGCAGGGTTTGCTAGAATGTTTTCCCTTATTCAGCAGATTCCTTCCTTGCAATCGCAAAACTCAGATTGGAGATCTGCATTCAGGATTATTCATGACAATGTAAATGTCACAATCGGAACTGAGGAGTATCATATTATACTTCGATTCTGCCAGAATCTTTCAAAACCGCGGAAAATCGACCTAAAACGTGACGCTTTTGAATCGATTCACTTGGCACCAAGAGTCATCTGTGATCCTACTCCATTTGATCTAGCCTTATCATTATTTTTTGGACGAGCAACAAAGGATGATTGGGCTACTGTATCATTTATTGAAGGCTCGAGAGTCAACACGCTGAGCATACGACCTGGGGATGAATTGCCAGTGTCAGCAATAAAATATCAGTTGAATCTTGAAGATGTCTACCCTTCCTCCGGTGGATTAATTTCTCATGGGAAGACTATACTCCAAAGAGCCTTAGCGGCTTTGGGTGTCCAAACTAAATCTGACTGTACATTCGAATCAACAATTTCGTTCTCTGATTCTCCTCTAACAAATAACGAGAAAGCTGTTCTTGAGCGTTTAATGCTCGGCCAAATTGATGTTATCACTAATACGTTGATTGGGTCACCTCAGGTTGTAGATAGCTTATTTGAAAAGGGAAAAATCGTGTTCCTACCAACTTTCAATCATATCGGAATCGAAAGTGATTATCTCCTTCGAGGGAACATTGATGTTTTACAATCAATTGTAAGACAAAACAGTATTGAATCAACAATCTTCCAAACCAAGACAGATTCGGTTGCTATTATTTCAGCCCCAGCAACTTGGAAAGCAGCCCTTCTTGGCTCTGTGGCTAAGGAAGGCATCTCAATCTGGTCTGTTCATTCTGTGACCTCAGATAGAAACATTCTAAGAAGCGAGAACCTTTTCCCAGATGATGGATTCACGATTCGAAAGCAGATGTCTACTTAATCTTCTTTATTACAGTCCCTATAGCGCGTGTGTTAGCCTCTCTAAGAACAATTTTGTCCCCTTCACTTAATGCCTCAGGTGAAGTCATAAACTCTAGTCTGACTCTCGCAAAATCGCCAACACACAAATATTCTGCATCATATATTTTCCTCAGAACAACCGTCTGTTGAATTGTATGAGCTTGAAGAACAGGTGAGTAGCCAACAGATATTCTGGTTGGGTGACGAGTAACTACGATGTTCGCTTCAAATGTTTTACAGCTTTCTGGATTCAAATCAGGATCAGTAATCATCTGCCCCCTCCGAATCAGATGTTTATCTACGTCTTTGATATCGAAACCAAAGAGGTCTCCTGCCTTAACAGCCCTAATTCGTTTTTTGAACATCTCAATACTAAACAATCTCCCCTCTTGAAACATATTTCCACTGTCCGGTCCTATCTTCAAAGTTTGTCCTTTCTTGAATACTCCTGATTTTACAGTACCTGTGACCACAACATTGGTTCCCTTAATCCCTCGATACACCTTATCCACAAAAGCACGAGCAGGGTCGGTCAAAGCGGCATGGTTTGAATTTGCAGGAAGTAGCTTTAGAAGATGGGTCACTAAGTTCAGCGACTCTGGTTCTAGTGCTGAGGTCAGAAATATAGGAACTATCACCTGATATTTGAGTTCCCTAACGACTGGAGGTATTTCATCACCTGTACGAACAAGAACCGGGATTCGACCAACTTCTTTCAAACTGGTTCGTACAACATTCATAACTAATTCTAGCTCTTGAGGGCTCGTCTTGTCAATTTTGGATATCATGATAATGAATGGTGCCTCTTGATTTGCCATTAGAATCAAATGTTCTCTGGTTATTTCATCAAGTCTTGGGATTCCATAGTTCTTTTCCTCTTGCCCAATAAGGTAAGCTTCCTCTGGACCTGGAATTAGCACGAGTCCATATTGTGCATCTGCGCCGAGAATGGACCTGATCATGGTTTTACTGTATTCTCTGTGACCAGGGGCGTCGAAAAATGTGATAATCTTTACAGATTGGTCTAGAACTCTAGCTGTATCTTGTTTGTTAAGTGGATTCTCTGGGTAAATGCTATTGCCTTTGTCGTTAAAACCCATGAATGCTAGATGAATATCCGCTGTTTGTCCCCTTGTAATTTCCTGTGGATGTGTAAGTAGAAATGATCTTGCACTACCACTACCATCGTCTGGTCGTCCTGTCACGAGCGCTCCAATTAGACTGGATTTGCCAGAATTAACTCTCCCTGCAACATTTATTGAGCAGGTCTCTTTGATCTCAGGAGTCGCTAATCTCTTCAGGAGGTATGTCCCAACCAACCCTTGTGGGGTTTCAATACGTTCTTCTTCGACTATCTCGACTCCTGCTTCCTCACATAATTCTGCAAGTACCCGTTCTGAAGTTTTCAAGGAATTCTCAGATATTCCCAGTACTTTCCACTCTTTTCCACCTATATCTTCAATCCCAATTAGGAACAGTCCTTCAAATGGGCTTTCATATGTCATATACCGAATTCGAGCTACCAGCTTCTGTCGTCTATCTGTCTTCAAATCCGATCGAGTGAGCTTTCTCTTGAACTCTGTAATTCGATTCTCCCCCTTGATTAGGATTTTGAGAAGCTCTTTTGAGGTTGTCATATGAAATACTCCGCGCCCTCTCCCTATCCTACATCTGGTTATAAGAACTCTCAATCATTCAGAACTTGCAGCAGTGATCAATATTGTAGCGTGTATCGGAACCTTATTAGATAGAACAGAATCTCAATTGCTAATTCTTCAACTTACTAGGTGTTTCATATATGTTTGAAATTTTGGAGAACGCTGTCGAAGTTGGCCGAAATTTAGATGCCACATACATCGAAGTCCGAGGGGAGAAGAGCTTCCTCGAATTCCTTCTCCAATGGTTCCAGTACGATCGGTGTGGTTCTCGGGGCTCTCCCCGCCCCGTGTTCGCGGGAGTATAGGGACCGGACTCAGGGGTTGCTACAGATT
>JBHLQJ010000077.1:0-11406 GCA_048884945.1 Candidatus Thorarchaeota archaeon
GGCCGCAGCCAATATAGGCTGCTCAGCACATTTAGCCCACTCACGCCATCTAATCGATTATCTAATAGAGGAGTATGGGCCCAGAACTGAACTTATTCAGGGACCCGGTACTGAGATACATGCACCTGTTACACGTTTAGTCACAGGTATGCGTCCTCGGACATTAGAAGATGCTAGCATTATCCTCGACTACTGTGAAACACAGATGACCCACACTCTATCTGCGACTGCCACTGGTCAAGAAGGTGATTGGATGGACTTTGAGAGTAAAGTGTTTCATGCTGGGATGATTGACCAGTTAAGTATGGAGATAGCAGACCTTGCACAGGTGTCAACTCTTGGAATGCCACAAGCAGACCCAGATGCCCCATTGGTTGAGTCTGGAATTGGCATGATGGACACGAATAAGGCAATCATTTTGACCATTGGACACAACATTGTCCCAGCAGCATCTATTACAGACTACATAACTGAAAAGCGGCTCCATGAAGTTGCAGAGGTAGGTGGGATGTGCTGCACTGCATGGGATATCTCACGTCGTGATCCAAAAGCAAAGGTTGTAGGCCCAATCTCTTGGCAACTCAGATTCATCAGAAGCGGAAAAGCAGATGTCATTGTTGTAGATGAACAATGCGTTCGCACAGATGTTGTTAGGGAGGCGAAAAAGGTCAAGGCACCTGTCATCTCGACAAGTGACAAAGCAGTAATGGGATTGCCTGATAGATCAGATGATGACCCTGACTCGATTGTAGAGGAACTTGTTTCTGGAAAAATACCAGGCGCCTATATCCCAAATCATAGAATAGTGGGAGAGGTTGCAACCAAGGTTGCGCTTGCTGTAAAACCAAAGAGAAGAAAAATGAAGTTCTTCCCATCGAAAAAGCAGATTCAAAAGATGGCTGAAGAATGTAAGAAATGCAGCGAGTGCATCAGGGCATGTCCAAATGACCAAAATGTTATGGAAGCTGTCTTAGCAGCAGAAGTTGGAAATTTTGAACCACTGCGAGAGGTCTATCATAATTGTATAGGTTGTGCACGTTGTGAGTCAGCTTGCCCGAATGATTATGATTTGCATAGTTGGATGGTAGTTGCAGCAGAAGCAGACTGCAAAGAAGAAACACATATGGTAAGAACCGGACGCGGAGCTATTCAGGACACTGAAATTAGAAATGTTGGGCAGCCAATCGTATTCGGTGAAATTCCTGGAGTTATTGCCCATGTCGGATGCGCCAACTACCCAGGCGGAGGTCAGGATGTTCACGATATGGCTGAAGAGTTCGCCAAACGACGTTACATCATTGTGACTTCAGGATGTGCGGCGATTTCAGCTGGACATGTTAAAGATGAGAATGGTCAGTCCATCTATGAAAGAAGAACTGGTGAGTTTGATGCAGGTGGGGTTGTCAACGTTGGCTCATGTGTTGCAAACTCGCATATTGCTGGAGCAGCAATAAAGATCGCTGCAATATTTGCCAAAAGAAATCTACGTGGCAACTACGCCGAGATTGCTGACTACATCCACAATCGTGTGGGAGCTGTTGGCATATCATGGGGCGCAATGTCGCAGAAAGCTGCATCTATAGCAGCAGGGTTTTGGAGATTAGGAGTTCCTGTAATTGTGGGGCCACATGGTTCAAAATACCGGAGAATGCTGCTAGGAAAAGCAGAAGAAGAAAGGAACTGGACAGTCTATGATGCGCGAACTGGAGATAGAGTAGTAACAGCCCCAGGTCCTGAACATCTCTTCTATGCTGCAGAAACCGTTGCTGAAGCGAATGTCATGACTGCAAAACTGGTTCTTCGACCAAATGATACTGGAAAAGGGCGTTCCATAAAACTGAGCCACTACATCGATGTTCATGAGAAGTACTATGGCTTCTTCCCAGAAGATGTCTGGCGATACATAAGACGTGACACAGATATTCCAATCACGTTAAAGGACAAGATTCTGGCTCAGATGAAGGAACATAACTGGAAGGAGAGAAGGATACCAGATCCGACGCTTCTAAAGGAGCAAATCATTGGAGGTGGAAAATAATGGTAATGAAGCCTGTTCCTTGGCAAACTGGAGAGATATGTGGTCCCGACAGCGCTAAAGCTCTCTCGAAACCAGATGTTCTCAAACGAGACCTATCAAAAGCCAAGAAACCACTTCTAATTGTTGGCTCAGAAGCACCTAATGAGAAACATGGGAAAGGAGACATGGTAGATTACGCGATTGCCCTTTCTAAGGCTGGCAAAATTCCTGTGATTGCCACAGGTGGCGCTATCAAGGCTTTCATTGAGAAAGGATTTGATGGAGCAAAATCGATGGGCGCTATGGAGATTGCATATAGACTCCAAGACTCTGAATGGAAAGGACCACATGGCACTGGACCCTATGACATGATTATGATTTATGGTATCCCCTATTACATGCAGTGGACATTGCTCTCTGGAGTGATGAACTTCGCACCTGAGATTACAGCAATTGCACTAGGGAGATATTATCAGCCTCATGCAAAGTGGTCATTTCCAAATATGAAGGAGAAACTGTATCATGAATCTCTTGATGAAATTCTTAAACTCGTAGGAGGAGGTAAGTAAAATGTCATTCGAAGACATTCCAGTAGATATTGGAGTAGTATACGAAGGTGAGCGAGTTCGCGGCAAAGATATGCTTGTCGAACTCGGTGGACCAAATATGAAGCAAAAATTTGAACTGGCAATCGCCCGAGAGATGGGTGATATCGAGGATGAAAAAATTACTATTATCGGTCCAGACCTTAAGGACATGGAGGAAGGAAGCTATCATCCTCTTGGAATAGTTGTGGAAGTAGCTGGGAAAGAGATTGAACCAGATCTTGAAGGAGTTATTGAAAGACGTATACATGAATATGTCAACTTTGTAGAGGGAATGATGCATCTCAACCAGCGTTATGATATCTGGATTAGACTCAGCAAAAAGTCCTTTGAGAAGGGCTTCAACTCTTTCGAGTTTTTGGGTAGAGTTCTGGTAAGACTATTCAAGAGTGAGATGAATATCATAGAGAAGATTCAGGTAACTTTCATCACTGATCCGAATGTTGTTGCAGAACGCTATGATGACGCGATTAACAGATACAACCAGCGAGACGAACGTGCAAGAGGACTCAGTGACGCGGAAGTAGATACATTCTATGGATGTTCATTATGTCAGTCATTTGCTCCTACTCATGTTTGTACAATCACACCACAGCGGTATGCAAACTGTGGCGCAATAAGTTGGTTTGATGGAAGAGCTGCTGCTCGAGTTGATCCAAAAGGTCCACTATACGCGATACCAAAGGGTGAAACAATTAACGAGTTTCGGGGTGAGTATGCTGGAGTCAATCAAGCATACGCAGAGAAATCCCTTGGTAAGGTGAATTCGGTTGCGCTTTATAGTGCCTTTGAGAAACCACATACGAGTTGCGGCTGTTTCGAAGCGATCGCCTTCGTAATACCAGAAGTGGATGGCTTGGGAATTGTACACAGAGACTTCAAAGGCGATACAGTGAACGGGTTGCCATTCTCAAGTATGGCTGATTCAACAGCTGGAGGTCGTCAAGTTCCAGGATTCCATGGCATATCTATTGAATATATGCGGTCTCCAAAGTTCTTGCAAGTTGATGATGGATGGAACCGAGTTGTCTGGATGCCGGAGGCTATCAAAGAGCGAGTCAACGACTTCATTCCAGCGGAGATTAGGGATAAAATCCCAACTGAAAAAGAAGTCATGAGTATTGGAGACCTCAAGACATTCCTCAAACAGAAAAACCACCCTGTAGCAGAACGATGGGTTGAGTTGGAGGAAGTGGATGAGGCGGCTATGGTTTCGGATGATGCAGGAACTGATTATATGGCAGTTCCGGGTGAGATGACAGCTTATGTCGGAGGTGTAGGAGGCGGCCTTGAAATCATCTTCAAGAACGCTAAGATTTACGCTGAGAAAGTAATCATCCGAAGAACAGGAAAAGGTGACAAAAAGAAATGACAACTGACAAGGAAAGAACCACTTCGCTGGATGATATGTTCGGCGATTTTGCTGAACTTATCCTTGAGAATGTCACGATAGAACTTGACGAGCTGAAGCTAGCACTGCGTCCAATAGTACAACAGGTGGCAAAAGCTGCAGTCCGTCCGGCATTAGAGATGCCAAAATCATTAATCCCAGCTTCATTTACAGCACCTCTAGGTAAATACACCAAGACTATCCAAGAGATTACTCTTGGAGCTACTAAGGGGCAGGGAGGTACCAGGAGCAAAACTGTGACAATCGGTGGACACACAGCTCCAGCGTGGGATCTGTTTCAGGCGCCTCCAAAACATCCACCAATTGTAGCAGCTGATGTGTTTGATATGCCTATATCATTAGCAAAAGCAGTGAAAATGCATTACAAAGAGGTTCTTGAAGATCCAGCAGCATGGGCAAAGCTTGTCGTGGATAAATTTGGAGCAGATCTTGTTACACTTCATTTGATTAGCACAGACCGTCGACTCGGTGACACCTCACCAAAGGACGCTGCAAAGACCATCGAAGAGGTTTTACAAGCTGTTAAGGTTCCAATTCTCATAGGTTCAGCAGGCGACCCTGAGAAGGATGGACCTGTCTTAGCTAAAGCTGCAGAGGTCTGCGAGGGGGAGAGAACGCTCCTATGTTCAGCAACTGTTGATGTTTACGAGGATATTGCTGTTGCAGCAAAGAAACACGACCAAGTTGTGTTATCTTGGACATCAATTGACATCAACCAGCAGAAGGAACTAAATCGAAGACTCTTTGAATGGTTGACACCAGAACAGATTGTCATTGACCCTACGACAGCAGCTTTAGGATATGGCCTAGAGTATGCATTTACAATCATGCAACGAATGCGTCTTGCTGGCCTACTCGGTGACGACGAACTGCGTTTTCCGATTAGCTCAGGAACCACAAATGCTTGGGCTGCAAGAGAAGCCTGGTTGAATAATCCTGAACTAGGTCCAAGAGAATTAAGAGGACCAATTTGGGAAAGTGTCACGGCTCTAGCTCTTTTGCTTGCGGGAAATGACCTCTTCATGATGATGCACCCAGCAGCTATCAAGACCGTACATGATCTTGTTGATTGGATGAAAGAAAAAAGAATGGTCAAACCGGAGGAATATCCAGACTGGACAACACTTTCCATACCGGAGGGAACATAAAATGGCAAAGCTACCAGGTCCATTAGAAATTTACCCATTGCTCCCCGGTACGAATTGCCAGGAATGCGGAGAAACTAATTGCATGGCATTTGCTACAAAAATGGCTGAGCACACTGTAAAACTCAAAGATTGTACTCCATTATTCAAGGAAGCAAAGTATGCTAAGAAGCTAGAGAAACTGAAGGAACTTGTTAGACCCCCGGTTAGGGAGGTTGTTGTTGGCGTCGGTGAAAATGCTACAAGTATCGGTGGAAAATTGGTGTTGTATAGACATGACCTTAGATACTCAAATCCTACTTCCTTCTTTATAGACATTCCAGATAATCTAGCAACTGATGCATTTGCGGCTAGAGTGAAAGCGATAGAAGATTGGACCTACATCTACATTGGAACCAATCTCCGCTTGGATGGAATTGCCCTCAGAGGTGTTTCGCAGGACCCCAAGTCCTTTGCCACTGCTGCAAAAAAATTGACTGAGTTGACCAGTTGGCCTATAATGCTCTGTTCGCTGAATCCAGAGATGCTAGCTGCCGCTGCTAATGCGATTGCAGAAAAAAGACCACTCCTCTACGCTGCTACTCTAGATACTTGGGCTGAAGTAGGAGAGATTGCGGTAAAGCATAATTTGCCGCTGGTGGCTTATGCACCAGGAAGTCTTGATAATCTATCATCTCTTGTGAACACTTTGCGAGCTTTAGGCGTCGAAGATATAGTACTAGACCCAGGAACTCTTTCAAAAACAGGTCTTGGGACGACAATAGACGATTTCACACAAATGAGACGTTCTGCAATTAACGAAGATAATGAGTTGCTTGGATATCCTACTCTTGCTGCACCAATTGGAGTATGGGCTGATCATCGAGAGGGCGAGGCACCTGAGTTAACAAAATGGAACGAGGTACTCACTGCCTCAGCGCTCATTGTGAGATATGCAGATCTAGTTGTGCTTCATAGCTTAGATATGTGGACAAACCTTCCAACAACATTCCTTCGAAGCAACCTCTATACCGATCCTGTGAAACCTGTTGCTGTTGAGTCTGGATTGAAGGAGTTCGGGACTGTTGGACCAGATTCACCGGTCATGTACACAACCAATTTCGCACTCACTTACTTCACTGTAGAGAGTGACATCAAACAAGCAGGCGTTGACACGTATCTTGTCGTTGTAGATACCGAGGGGATGAGTGTGCAGTCAGCTGTTGCGGGTCGTAAACTCACAGCTGAAAAAGTAGCAGAAACTCTCGAGGAATACAAAATTGCTGATAAAGTGAATCACCGGATTCTGATAAGTCCAGGGATGGCCGCAAGAATCAGTGGTGAAACCGAAGAAGCAAGTGGCTGGACTGTAAAAGTGGGTCCGCAAGATTCGAGTGGAATTGGGAAGTATGTGCAAGAGGGTAAATGGAAAGAGGAGTGACAACAACTAGAATGAGAGAACGTCTCGTAATCTCAGTATCAGGCAAAGGTGGTGTGGGAAAAACAACAACATCGGCTCTTCTCACACGCATTGTTACTGAGAAGACTAAGAGAGACCTTCTCGTAGTTGATGCAGACCCGGTTATGAATCTCCCTCGAGCACTTGGAATTGAAGCCAAAAAATCAGTGGGCTCTATAGCGACGAGACTTCGTCAAGACATTGATAATGGGACATACTCAGGAGAAGTTGCTAAGCAGGATGTTCTTGAAGGAGAGATTTTCGAGGCACTTGTAGAAAATCCAAAGTTTGATTTTCTGGCTATGGGAAGAACAGAGGGTGAGGGGTGTTATTGTTATGTCAATCGACTTCTTACACAGATTCTAGATACCTTAAGTCAGAACTACGAGATTACATTAATGGATATGAGTGCGGGTCTTGAACACCTAAGTAGACGTACAAACCGAAATGTGGATGTTCTCATTATTGTTATTGATCCTTCAAGGGCTGCCTATGAAGCAGCCTTAAGGATAAGAGACCTTGCTAAGGAGGTTCACATTGAGTTCAAGAAGATTGTTGTGATTGGGAACCGGATTCCTCCAGATATGGAGAATGACCTCAGAATGAAGTTGGAGGCTGAGGGTTTGCTACTTGTCGGAATGATTCCGAGTGATGAGGAGCTCTCAAAAGCCAACTATCGTGGCGAGTCGTTATTTGAACTGGATGGAAAATCACCAGCTGTGAAAGCAACTGAATCGATTGCTGAGAAACTCGGATTACTTAGTGAAGTCACTTTGCTAAGGTTACTTGGACATGGAGCCTAGAAGAACAGAGCAGTTCGAAACGCTCAAATCTAAAGATACAGACAGGTACCTTTGACCTGAGGCGACTAAGAATGAATGCCAAGGGAGATTGGATCGAGAAATATAAGGACAAGATTGTCACTGCTGCAAAGGCTATTTCAAAAATCAGACGTGGGACTCGTATTCTGCTCGGAACAGGATGCGGTGTTCCATATCATCTTGTTCAGGAATTAGGTAAGAATGCAGATAGAATGGCAGATAATGAAATCGTCCATTTACTCACAATTGGTAACACTCCATCAGCGGATCCAAAATTCCAAACGCAGTTCAGACATAACACATTCTTTGTTTCTGATAACATTCGAAATGCAGTTTCTGAGGGACGTGCGGACTATACACCAGCGCCACTATCGGACATCCCATTCTTCTTTAGAACAAGAAGAATACCAATTGATGTCGCATTAATACAAGTGAGTCCACCGGACGAGTTTGGATATTGTTCACTTGGAATTTCTGTAGATGTGACAAAGACTGGAGCAGAAAGCGCAGAGTTAGTGATTGCCCAAGTGAATGAACGAATGCCAGTAACCCATGGAGATTCCTTCCTTCATGTTAAAGAGATGGATTATCTAGTATCATACACTGAACCTCTAAGGGAGTTCGAACCACCTGAGGTTAGTGAGAGAAAAAATCGCATTGGAGAATATGCAGCAAGACTCATAGAAAATGAATCGACAATTGAAGTAGGCATCGGGACTGTAGCTAAAGCAGTGACTACCAACCTCATCAATTCTGATGCAAAGGACTTGGGAGTTCACACTGAAATGTTCAGTGATAGTATCATCGACTTGATTGAAAGTGGAATTGTCACTAATATGAAAAAGAGTATCAACAAAGGAAAGGTCACTGCAAGTTTTGCTATGGGTACCAAGAAGCTCTATGACTATGTGAACCATAATCCGCTGTTTGAGTTTCGAGATACTGCTTATGTCAATGACCCATATGTCATTAGTCAGAATAGGAAGATGGTGGCAATCAACTCAGCACTTGAGGTAGACCTGACCGGACAAGTCTGCTCAGATTCAATCGGCCATGCGTTTTATAGTGGTATTGGTGGACAAGTTGACTTCATACGTGGTGCATCTAGATCGGAAGGTGGAAAGTCTATAATTTGTCTAAAATCCACGGCTTTGAATGGTACAGTTTCAAAGATTGTTCCTCGCTTAAGTGAAGGAGCAGGAGTTGTTACGACCCGTGGAGATGTAGATGTCATCATCACAGAATATGGATTAGCTATGCTAAGAGGAAAAACAATACGTGAAAGAGTTCTATCTCTAATTGCAATAGCCCATCCAGATTTTAGAGATGGACTTCTTGGAGCAGCCAAGCAAATGCGGTATGTCTTCGAGGATCAAGTACCCTTCCTTTCAAGAGGGACATATTTTCCAACAGAATATGAATCACAACAGGAGTTTGAAGGACCGGAAGGACCAATTACAGTGCATGTTAGGCTTATACGACCTGACGATGCTGATCGAATCAAAAGCCTCTTCTATGGTCTTAGTGAGGAGTCAATTTTCTTCAGATTTCTGACGCCTCTAAGAAGTCTTCGTAGACAAACATTGCAAGAATTCTACTATGTTGATCAAGAATCCGATATCTCCTTGGTTGCAGTCTTAGAAAATAACGAAGAGTGCGAAAAGATAATCGCAGCAGGAAGATATCTGCTAAATAGAAGCACAAATCAAGCTGAGTTCGCCCTTCTTGTCCAAGATGAGTACCAGAACAGGGGAATTGGTACATTTCTCCTTAGCCAGATGATGAGAATTGCAAAAAGCAAAGGCGTTAATGCATTCATCGCTTACGTGCATCCCAAGAATATTCCAATGATTGATTTCATACACAAAACAGGGAAATTGATTGAGAGCAAACTGAGTATCGAAGATGATCAGTATACATTCCTACTGAATCTTTGAGATTATTGAACAAATATAGATGGTAAGACCACTCCAAAAGTGATATATTATTAACTATTGTTTATTGAGTGGTGATTCTCATGTATAAAGGGAATCTAGTTAGATTACGAAGACTGGAAGTTAATGATGCCCCTGCATTTTTTCCACATTGGAATAATTACAGACTCCGGCAGTACCTTCCCACTCCATTGCCAAGTAGCTTGGACGATATGACTAAGTATATTGAGTCAGTAAACCAGAGTTTCTCAGAGCGGAAAGGTTTCACATTTGGCATTGAAACTTTAGATGAAGACAAATTGGTAGGGATTGTCAGTCTCACCAATGTCAGTTGGATCAGTCAGAATGGTGAAATCGGTACTCTCGCAATCTTTGACCCAGATGGTTGGGGTAAGGGTTATGGCTCGGATGCACTGATAGTTCTTCTTGACATTGCTTTTTTAGTTCTGAACTTGCATAATGTCTATCTTTGGGTTGCAGGTTTCAATGAACGCGCAATCAAGTTTTATGAGAAGATTGGATTCACAAACACTGGTAGATTGCGGGAGATGGCTTACAGGAATGGAAACCGCTATGATGTTGTCATAATGGATATCCTTCGCTCAGAGTTTGTAGAAAAGTACGGGATTCTAGAAAAAGATTAACATGTATTGGCGATATTAAGAATCTGAAAACATGTAGTCTCGTACTTGGAGATAAGTTGATAAGATAAAATCACAGAGCCTCATTTGCCACGATAACTATGGCCTAGGTGGTGTAATCTGATAGAGCCTGCTTTATCAGGTACAATGGTAACATCAAGGATTGTGGCTCCTTGGCCGGGGGTTCGATTCCCCCCCTGGGCCCCATTTCATTTTCACGGATCTATTAAACTAAGATGCGTTTTCTTCAAAGAAAAGACTTCTGACATTTTTTCTGAGAAGATAACCGACAATTAAACAACTCAATACCAAATTGATGATTAACGAAACAATGTCGGTAGTTCCAAGGGGATTGTTAAGGAAGATATTATTAGATAGAATTCCAATGAGAACGCCTGCAAGCGAAACTGCATTAGTAATCACAACCGCCCACCAAGCGATTCTTTGTAGATTGTCAAGGTAAAACCCTAGAACAATCATTAGTACGCCAGCCACAATCGGAATAAATGCAAAGAGAGAACCTAGCGCCAAAAATACTACGCTAGACCCAAAAAGTAAGAGGCCTTCAAGGATACAAAGATCAGCAATAAGACGCAGACCTTTAAGACTGTGTGTAAACATTGCTTCTTCCATTCAAACCCTCCGGACACGAGTTCTATATTGATGGCTTGCAAAATCAATTATCAGTGTATAGGTTCATCCAATGCTCAACGGCTTTCTTCGCGAATTTGCCTGTTAGCTGCCTGCGAGCCTCCGAAGGGAATATTATCTTCAATTCCTTTACATCATCACTTGCTATAGGCTCACCACTGAGGACTTCGGCTATGAACACGATAAATATCATCTCTGTCTGATTTTTCATGAGAGGATATGACGACAAAAAATCAGTGACTCTAATTCTCAAGCCTGTTTCTTCTTCGACTTCGCGTACAATAGCATCCTCGAGTGACTCTCCAGTTTCAACATACCCTCCCGGGAGTCCCCAAAGATCTTTGTTCTTGGAGCTTACTATGACAAGTTTGCCATCTTTGAACACAAGTGCTGCAACAACCGGCACTGGATTGCTATAGTATTTCTTGCCGCACTTCGAACACATAAAGTCCCATTCCTTCGTTTCGCAGGAAACCAATGCGCTTCCACAACGTGTGCAAAAATGGTGTTCCATTTATCCAATCCTCGCTGATAATTCGAAGGATTTCTGCTTGAATCTTTCCTATCATTCGTATTCCATTTTTTGGTGGATTGATTAAGAGAATAGTAAAGGTTAAAACATAATGTTAGAAATATATAACGTTAGAAATAATTAACATGGTGTATTCAATGAGGTCTAACATGGTGAGTGTCTTGGGATTTCTGGGACTCTTGGGTTTCTTAGGGTCCATTACTGGTAATCT
>JBHLQJ010000078.1:0-11234 GCA_048884945.1 Candidatus Thorarchaeota archaeon
AACCTCATCAACTATTCGTTTCACTTCATCCTCGTTGAGGATTGTCTCCTTTTCTTCTTCTGTCATTACATTTGCCAAAGATTTTGAATGAAACTCCAAATTATTAATATTACTCCGCTTCGTCATTTCTAGGCCTTAGTTTCTCTCGTACTACGCTATCAAGGTAGACAATAGGAATGTCCCTTGCCATTTCCTTCATGTCATCGAGAATCTCCAAGTTCAGTTCATACTCCTCTGCAAATTCTTTAGCAAATGTGCCATTTTGTATCTCATAAAGTGACTGTTGCATTGCTTCTCGTAGCTCAGGACTGGCATAACGCATACCTCTTGACATGCTACCATACTGACTTGTTGGTGAATGCAATTCGAGTTGCTTCAGAGTGCCCATTTTCGCAATCATATCTACTGTGTAAGCAAACTCACCTGACATATACAGTTCGATAAGAACAGCCTCAGGAGGATAACCTGCCTCTATAGCCACATCAACAGCGCATGTTAAAACCTGGCCAAAAGCTGGACCAAAACATTGTTCATTGAAAAGATCAAGCTCAGCTTCTTGACGGAAAGTGACCTCGAGAACAGCTCCTCCTGGTTTTGTTGACCCAATACCTTTCGCGATGGCAAGTGCAATTTCTTTGGCATTTCCAGTAGCATCATTATGCACTGCAATAAACGAATAGAATCCATCGTTTCTGACATACGATTCTCTGACACCCTTACCAATCATTCTTGGTGCAACAAGAATTACATCAATATCTGTAGGCACAGTGATTGTTTCAAATGTGATATTATATCCCGATGCGAAGCAGAGAACTTTACCTCTATGAAGAGTAGGTTCAATCATCTCTCTGAAAATGCTTGGTTGAAGTTCATCAGGGATTAAAAGAAGTACGATCTTTGCTCTATCAGCAGCATCTTTTATTGCCATCACTTCAAAACCATCAGAAACAGCTCTGTCCCAATACTCATCCTGAATATTTCCAATGATGACATTCAATCCACTGTCCTTGAGATTAAGTGCCTGAGCGCGTCCTTGATTTCCATAACCAATGATTGCGATTGTTTCGCTTAGGATTCCTAGGTTCGCGTCTTCATCGAAATAGATTGGGGTCTTTAGTTCTTCAGAATGGCCTTTTGAATTGAGCATGTCTTTGGAGTATATCGATAGATGTTAAATGCGTCTGTTGTCAATATTTCCAGTGAGAGTAATTTAGATGGAAGATGTCGAACTCATTTCAATTGCCCTGAGATTTAATGAACGGATAAATGCTAGAGACTTGACCGGACTTGGAGAAATGATGACTGAGGACCATGTCTTTATCGACATTCCCGGAGAGGTCCATGAAGGCAGGTCGGTAATGGTTCCTGGCTGGTTCGATTTCTTCAAGACATACCCTGACTATCGGAACAACTTCACGCATATCCAGGTGAAAGATGGTCTAGTTATCATGGTTGGCTTTTCAGAATGTTCCTACAACCCATTGGATGGTCCGGCAATCTGGACTGCAAAGATTCGTGACGGACGAATTGCAGAATGGCGAGTCTATGACGATAAGATCGAAGTTCGGAAAAAGTTGCGAATTGATTGACTTCTCATTAATCCGGTATTCCGCATTTGTCATTGAGTAATCTGGGGCTTCTCCAATAATAATGAATAATGCATTTACTAAAACTATAGTCGGAAAGTAACCCTTAAAGGGAGCCCATCTCGGGAAAACGAAACAACAAGGGACGCAGAGTGAGCAATCGCTGAACTAGACTCGTGAATCGAGATACTGGACTCCCTTGCAGTGGTGAAATGATTATGCAATTATTCGAGACATTTGCAGGAATGCATTGGTTTGAGCAGTTGATGATTTTTACTGTAATATTAGCTGCTTTTGCCAGTCTCGTGTATGCTTGGTGGCTCCGTAGAGATGTTCTTACTCTCCCAAAAGGAACGGCGCAAATGCAGAGCGTCTGGAATGGTATACGGGAAGGAGCATTATCATATCTTCGTAAACAACGCAATACAATATTACCGATATTAGCAGTGCTCTCAGTTGCCCTCTTCTTCACAGTATATGTGACGATTCCTGAGGATGGCACCCTTGCCCTGTGGGGCATTACCAGAGAACAGGTTATTGCTGGAGAACCAGCAGCTCTGGCTGCTCTCGAACAAATCCATTGGGTGGTCGGTATTGGTCGATCATTCGCATTCATTCTTGGAGCAAGCTTCTCACTAATTGTTGGACAACTTGGGATGAGAATTGCAGTTGAATCGAATATTCGAGTTGCTCAAGCTACACGTGAAGGTGAAAACAGGTATAACCGAGCATTGACGATTTCCTATCGCGGTGGTACTTTTACAGGCATGTTGACGGATGGTCTTGGTCTGCTTGGCGGAACGACTATCTTCATCATATATGGTCTAGCCGCACCTGATGCACTACTAGGTTTTGGTCTTGGTGGTACGCTGCTTGCTCTCTTTATGAGAGTTGGTGGTGGTATCTATACTAAAGCAGCTGATGTCGGTGCTGACCTAGTTGGAAAAGTTGAACATGGTCTGCCCGAGGATGACCCCCGGAACGCAGCGGTCGTGGCTGATTTAGTAGGAGACAACGTTGGCGACTGTGCTGGAATGGCGGCTGATATTTTTGAGTCGTATGAAGTCACAATCGTTTCGTCTCTTATTCTTGCTATTGTACTGTATATTGATCCTGTATTTAATGCAACATTACTGCCAGGTGGTGCATTCGCAGTGGTTGTATTCCCACTCTTTGTGAGAGCTGTTGGAGTTATCTCATCGATGATTGGAACTTTTATGGTTCCTGTTTGGCCTAGGCTATTGAAGAAGAGAGCAGTCTATGCGGAAAAGGCAATGTTTCTCTCATACGAAGCCTCTAGCGCATTCACCATTACACTGACAATGATCCTCTCTTGGCTATATGTTGGTGACCTCCGATTTGGAATTCTGGTTGCGGTTGGTGTTATGCTCGCGGTTTCCTTTAATCCCATAACAAGCTACTTCACATCTCTAAAGAAACCACCAGTCAAGGAAATTGTAAAATCTGCAGATACTGGTACTGCAACCTTCATTCTGTCCGGTCTCGTTGCAGGCTATGAATCAACTGTTGCCGCACTTGTCGTAATTGTGACAACCTTTGGAATTGCAGCAACTCTCTTTTTGCAACCTGTGGCTGGGGCTCTTGCGCCGCTCTTTGTAGGTGACATCCATGGGGCAGTCTGGACTTTGTATGGTATTGCTCTGATTGGTATTGGAATGTTATCACACACTGGAAACAATGTTGCAATGGATAGCTATGGTCCCATCAGTGACAATGCTGCTGGTATTGGAGAGCTCTCACCTGGTGACTTTGATCATGAAGCTCAACGAACAATGCACGAACTCGATGCAGTTGGAAACACAACTAAGGCTATCACTAAGGGGGTCGCAATTGCTTCTGCAGTCATCGCTGCAGTCAGCCTATTCAATAGCTACGCTGCATATACTGGATTACTAAACACTGGTATCCGTATTGATGATCCTCTAGTCTTCTCTGGAGTGCTTCTCGGAGCCGCCTTACCTTGGCTCTTCTCTGCTCTGAACATGAAAGCAGTAACACGAGCTGCTGGTGAGATGGTCAGAGAAGTCCGGCGACAGTTCAAGATACCTGGAATTCTTGAAGGTACTGTAAAACCGGATTACGACAGAGCTGTTGGAATCTCAACGACCGCCGCCCAGAAGGAACTCATTTCTTTGGCTGCTATCACTGTCAGTATTCCAATAATGGTGGGTATCTTATTCCAAGAAGCTGCACTAGGTGGATTCCTTGGTGGTATCATTATTTCAGGCCAACTACTTGCTGTGTTCATGTCTAATACAGGTGGCGCATGGGACAATGCAAAGAAGTCAATTGAAGACGAACCCTGTGATATTGAGCACAACACTGGTAAGGGTTCTGAACGTCACAAATGTGGTGTTGTCGGTGACACTGTTGGTGATCCACTCAAAGACACTGCTGGTCCTGCCCTTAACCCCATGATAAAAGTGGTCAATTTGCTTAGCCTAATTCTGGCTCCAGTTTTGACAGTCTATAAGTTCGGTTCGGATTTGACTATCAACCTAGTCCTTTTGGCTGCATTAGCAGTAATGACCCTGATTACTGTCTGGGCAATTAGGAAGAGCACAAAACCAGCAGACTTTGGTATGGAAGCAGCTGAAGTCGAGGCTGTTCAGTAGAATATCTCCCTTTGAAGTGGTGGCTTGTTTTGCCACCCTTCTCTCCTCTTTTTTTCTATTCCTTCCGCATTATTATGAGTCTGAAAAAACGACAACCTTTTGTTCAAATAATTCATAAGTTGGAATCTGCACAAAGACATGAGAGGAGCTGAACATTTTGGAAGGGGAATTAATCCCTAATATTCAACTTGAGGGGCATGAATTTACTGTTTGGTCTCTAGCCATATCCAAGGATGGACAAACAATAGTATCTGGAGGCCAAGATGCGACAATTCGTCTCTGGGATATATCTTCAGGAAAAGAAACACACAAGCTCTTGGGTCATAATGGTCCTGTATATGGACTTGTCTTGATGCCTGATGATAAGAAACTGGTTTCTATTGCGGATAAGGACCTCGCTGTTAAAATTTGGAATCTGGAAACGAAACATCTCATAACCTCGTTGGCTCCGAATTCAGCCCATATCCACTCAGTTGCAGTCAGTCCAGACCAGCGCTACATAGTGACCGGAGGCGACGATGGCATCGCCCGTTTCTGGGATATTGATCGTGGTATTATGTTGCGCTATCTAGAGCATTCACAAGGGATATACACTATTACAATCAGTCCTGATGGTCGTCATATGTTATGTGGGAGTAGAAAAGCACCAACTACTGACACGCCTGGCACGATTTGGATTTGGGACTTTGAATTAGGTGTTGAGTTAAGATCACTAGAAGCCCATAGAGGACATGTAACTGCACTTGCAATGACAGCTGACTCACGATATTTTCTATCAGGAGGTCAGGATGGAGCTATTCATCTTTGGGACCTTGAAACTGGAACTTTGTTGAAAACAATGACTGGGCATAAGTCTCCAATCATCATGATTCATATCACAAATAATGGCCAACATGTGATTACAGGTTCAAATGATGGTACCGTGCGAACCTGGTTACTTCGAGGCGGAGTCTTACTACAAAGTCTGACATCTACTGAAAATGTTCATTCCATGGTTGTGACTCCTGATGGTCGACAGGTCATCACTGGATCCATGGATGGCAATGTAGAGATTTGGGATTTTGAGAAAGACAGCCCGTGGATTGATACATCTAAAGAACGATTTGAAGAGCAGAAAGCGGAACTTGATGCATTCAGAATGTTTCAGTTAAAGAAAATCATTACAAGGTATGACACTCTTCCACTTCAAAGATTAATGGTGCTGTTGCGCTTCGATTCTATGGAAGAGCTTGAGGACTGGCTCTTGGAACTTCCTCCCAATATACCAGTCAAGATTGATGGTCCGCTCCTCGCCATTCACAAATAGTGTACATTTAAATTCCCTCACTTGAGGAGTTCACCTTAAGAGAACATTTCTGATTCTGAAGATTCATCAGGCGTCATCAAGAAGTAGCCAACTAAAACATACTTGGATGCTAACATAACAAGATGATTCTCATCATCTGTCAGAGATTGGGGTTTTATCATTAAGCGGTTCATTTCATCTTCCAGCTCATCTAGGTTCATTTCCTCAATGTATTTTCGAATATCTGTTTCCAGTTTCTGCACATCTTCTCTTTGCAGCTTTACTGCTCTATTAGTTCCTGCGACATGATACAATATTGAAGTGCCCACACCTATTCGTACTAAGCCCTTGACCACACGAAGTCTCCTTCTTCGCGGGACTTTTGATGTCCTTCTTTCTCTTCTTCTCATTGCTGGTTCATTTATGGTGCTGTTTAAACCGGCTTCAATGTTTCTACAAAGCTATCTAAGTCGAGATACCAGGAACCGAATTGATACTCATGGTACCTTCAGCGTTTCTTGTAAATCACAACTCCAAGGACAAGAATGAATGCTACTCCTCCAATAACTCCTAGTGTCAGAAGGTCCGGAATACCGCCTCCAACTGCCGTGACTATTACCCATACAAGATCAGTTGTAACCCACCCAGACAGGTCTGTAAGGACCAATGTGAAGTTGTAAGTTCCAACTGTCAGGCCATCAACATTGTAAATAATGTCAGTTCCATCCCAAGGATCTGTGGCTTGAAGAACTCCATCTCTGTAGATTACATACTCATTAGGGTCTTCATCAGTCACATCCCACATAATCTGATTCCCTGTTGTTCCAAAGACATAGGTGACGTCTTCTGATGCTAGAATCTTGGGTGCTGAACCAGATAGCCAATGGTAGTCCATGTTTCTTGAGAGTTCAATGGATACAGAATCATATGACGAAATATAGAATGGGCCACAGGTCACGTAGGGGTCTGCAGGATCAATGATAGGATTCCAATCGTTCCATCCATCATATCCTATTCCAGTCGCATCATTGAAGATATGTTCGGGTATTATCTTGACCTCGAGAAGTTGTTGTATATGATAGTAGGAACTTCCATTCATTTCTATCCTGGCTTTATTTCCTGGTAGTGTATTTGCAGCTAGAAAGTCCTCGCCCCATCCATATATGTATCCTATCGGATTTCCGTATACTTTGGACTCTTCGATGTAATTGAAGGTGAATGCAATATCCTCTGCATCAAGTGGTGTACCATCAGACCATACTGCATCCTGCCTGATGTCAAAGGTGACCCAGCTTTGCCCCTCCGGAACCATCGAGTTTGTACTATGGGTTTCAACTATGATATTCTCAGCAAGGTCCGGATACATTATTCCATCTGGCCCCCTCTTGTAGAGACTGGAGTATAGGTTATTCGCGATTGTCGTTTCTAGATCATAAGCTCCCTTAACCGCAAAGTTGAACAGATTGAAAGTGATTGGAAAGTACGAAATAGCAATTTTAAACACGCCTCCAAATACACTACCTATGCTTTGGTGAACCTTCACGTTTGTCCAATGACCGGGTATTCCCCACCATTCATCCTCAACATAACCAGTAAACTCTGGGGTTCGGTAGGCTTGATGTTCAATATTCTGATACAAGACTAGTACAGGGACATTCTCATGAAGATGCTTTTGGATGTTGGATGCTGCATCAAACAGGTCTTCATAGGTGCCAGTATTTAACGCATCTGCAGCTAATGCGTCAAAGGTGTCATTCTCGTAGCTTGAAGGATTCATGTACGATGCACTAGAAGTAGACGAGTGATAATTGTCTAGTATCCAGTCAAGATCTCTTAAATTCCCACTAAATGCATTGATTGCCATTCCATAATCTCCATGATCGTTCACATACATGAAATATTCTGAAAATCCCAGAGCCAATTGATTGCTTGCGATGCTCAATGATCTCAATGTATCCACTGTGTTCTCCATTACAGTATGTGATGCCGCGTCCCCAGCATAATATATTATGTCGATAAAAAACGGATTGCCATCAGGAGCTAATCTCCATCCTGTACCTCCATCAATAACGAAGTTTAAATCATCAAGGATTTGATTGCCAATATCGGACTGATTTGAGTAGTAATGAAATGGAAGACTTTCTTCAATGCATAATTCATCTTTTATTGGAAGAACTGAGTCATGTTCAATTGCATAACCCGCTCCAATATCAGACACAAGTTCTGTCTTATCGAATGCAAAAGCAAAGGCCTGTCTCAGTCCACTGATATTCAATGGATACTTTTCACAATTGATATCAATATAGGCATATCCATCTTCTGGAATTGAATGGATTTCGATATCAGGATTCGCTTCCAAACTGCTCACAGACGAAGGTGATATCGGATAACGAATTGCGTGAACTTCTCCTCCATTCAATTCCAAGACAGCTCCATTTTCGGTTTCGTAGACTTGGTACTTGATCTTGTCCACATATGGACCAGAACAAGGATTTTCAGTTTCTGCAGACACTGCATTGATTGTATTAACAGTAGAAATCATAAGAATCGTGCACAGAGTAAGAATGTGAAGAACTGACCGTTGTCGCATATGTATCCACCCCTTTCAACATGTGTACCATCCACTCGATAAATATCTGCGCATTTTTCAAATCCCATTTCGCATGCTTAGAAAAATCAGGCTAAAACCAGAATAAGATAGGTCGGCACAGAGGTAAAAAGGGAAAGTAGGTATCCTACTTTGTAGGTATTCGCGTGGTTAGGAGGGGAGTTTGAAGTCCTCTGTGCCGGACCCTGTATGAATCTCATTACATAGTATATTAAGCATTACTTTAGAGGAAATTGTAAAAATTAAATGTGTGCTAGCTCATTATGGTTGCTGAATCCTACATTATTTAATAGAAACCACCAAAATCCTAGGAATGGGCGTTCCTATTGAAACCAACTGTTGTCGCGGTTAGAAAAGATTCTTTCAAGAGTGCCCTAGAGCATCTTGATGGTATGAGTCAACTTAACACACCTAAAAGACCAGTCTTTGTCAAGGTTGGAATCTATAATACAGAAACTGGGATTTGTACCACAGTGAAAACCTTGCAATCAATAGTTGACTCATTTGACAAATCACCAACTATACGAGTCACAGAGTCTGATAGTGGTGCTGGATCTGGATTAAAACGACTTGAGATTTGGGACGACTGCTATGACGATCGGGTGGTCCCATTCAACCTCTCAGAAGACAAAGACACGAAAGATGTCAAGATTGCTGGAGAGAATGTTCCTTTCCCACTGGTCTTCTCAAAACCGAAGACATTCATCAGTACACATGTACCCCGAAGGTATGAAGAGGCTGGGCTCGAAGACTTGATGAACCTTGGCTTTGTCATCAAGAATCTACTTGGGATGATTCCTGACACGAAGAAGCATAGATTCCACAAACATCTGACCACTGCATTGATTGATATCTACGAAGCAATCGGAGGAATCAATCTTGCGGTTTTGGATGCAACTCGTGTTTATCTCGGTTGGAAGAAAAAGAGGGTGACAGTTTCTCCAAACCTTCTTATCGTAGGGACCGATGCTTTTGCAGTCGAAGCAGTTGGGGCCTACCTTGTAGGCTTTGAACCCACAGAGATGCCAGTTCTGCAGGAAGCGCGAAAGAGAGGTCTTGGTGAAATTGACCTTGACAAGATACAGATTATTGGAAACTTAGGCTCTCAACGAGAGATGATATCTAAAGCTTTCAATAATCTCGTGGATTGATTTTGAGACTCGATAATGTTTTTCTGTGTTCGCTCCTCATGATTATTGAGTTGGGAACGAGGAGAGTTTGATTTGAGATGGTTGAGAACCAGGGCAATGTGGTTTCCAAAGTTAAAGGATATGAAATTGTACTTCTTCTTATAGCATCCCTTTTTCCTTATGCTGTCGAGGGTTCTGATCCCATGTTGTTCTATATGTTCTTTGGATACATAGGGGTCCATCTTTATTTGATTCCTGAACTACACTTCAGGATGATTTTCGATTTTCCTCCTTTTTTGGACATCGACATGATCCTGGAGTATTTCTTTGAATGGTCCGTTTTTGTGATAATTCCACTTATTCTAAATATCCTGCTAATCCTATCTTTCATCCGCAACAAGCAATCAAAGGGGTCCATCCATGTTGTCCGCTATTTCGCAATTGGAGGTTTAGCTTACTCCATAGGGCTATCAATGATGAGTGAAATTTTGCCTTTGCCCTTTACACCTATCGTCTTCTTTATTCTACAAACGATAGGATATCTAACGAATAGAAAGAAAAGTCACTGATAGTTACTGATTGTGAAATAGAATAAAGAAAGAGGTTAGGATTCGATTCAGAGTTTTTGAACTCATGCTACTATTATAAAGCAGCATGAAATCGCGTGGTAGGAGGGAGATTGAAGATTATAATAGAAATCAACGAACCGAATCCTAGGTCCGTAGAGAATTTAATCATTTATTAAATATTTCTTAGGGACATTAAGAAAATTAAACTGCTGCTGAGTTTGTTCTCGTTGAATTATAGAAAGGAAATGTTGAGTCATATCAAAAATAGTGTCCACTAATGTGATGGGTTTGCCCTTCAGGGCTTTAGTAACCCCATTCCTGCCCTAGTCTTTGGCGATACCATCTCTGTCCTTTCTTGGTTAGAGAGTATTGCCCCTGAATCTCTGATAGCAACCCCATGTCAACCATGCTTTGGATTACTCCGTATAACTTGTCGTCTGAGGCTGCTGTGACTTTTTGCAGTGCTACAAAGTCCATTTTCCCATTTCTCTTGAGATGTTGGGCGATGTCGAACTTGCCAACTGCTCTGGTTTCAGTACGGACTATGATATGACCACAATTTGTGCAGAGGAGGTCTCCCTTGTGATCGTCACGGGCGACTTCTCTACTGCCACAAATAGGGCAGGTCGTTTGTGCGAATCTTAGTGAACGTCTATGTGACATGATTCCGACCATGCTCAGGTTTGCCCTTCTCTTGATAAAACTAACGAAGACACCCTTGATTCAATTTTCTTTTCCAGAAACAAGGTCTCTGAAGAATGCTTCATAGTCTATCTCAAAGGGAACTCGCAGACCTAATCGGACTCGCTTTCCTACTTGGTCTATCTCAATATATCCCTGGTTCTGAAGCTCCCGCAAATCCTCCATTACTCCTCTGAGGCTTTTCTTTCGAAACTCCCGAACACGATCCAATGAAACCCATCCACCTTCTTGATACGCCAATGTAATCACAATAAGGAGAGTCGCTGCTAATCTGTCCGGAAGTACTGAACCTTCCTCTCTCAGCCGAGGTTGAAGCAGGGTGTCAACATAAAATACTCCACCAACCGGATTGTGTTTTATGGTGAGTCCTAAGGGTTCGAGTCTTGAATGTAATTCACCCAAGCGTCTAAACAGAATATCCCTCCCCAAATCCTCAGGCAGTCCAAGAGCATCTAGCATGTCATCAACACCTGCACCAATGGGATTTCCTGACCGAGTTAGGAGTTTCATGAGGATGGCATATTCATTCATTTATTTCAGCCTGAGGATTTCTCATATCAGGTTTAAAGTATGAGGATTCCTGAAAAGGAATAGTAGAAACCGCGCCATGGTTCCATTGATAGTCACATATTGTGACTTCTTCCTGTGACCCTCAGAAGTGGCTTCGCTATATATACTAAAACTGAGCAGTATTTCTTGTGCCATGATATTTCACAAG
>JBHLQJ010000079.1:0-11162 GCA_048884945.1 Candidatus Thorarchaeota archaeon
TCGAGATGCCAAAATTCAGTGACATGTTTTCGGGTGCGAGACTTTTCAGCTCTGAATGAAGGTGCCAGAATGAACACCTTTTCCATAGCAAATAGTTGTGGTTCGAGATGCATCTGACTTGTCTGTGTCATGTACATCTTCTTTCCAAAATATTCAACTTCGAAAAGTTCAGCTCCTTCCTCTCCCATGGTTGACACGAACATAGGACAAGTGGTCTCGTAGAAACCCTCGTTTCTAAGGTATTCTCTTGTGGCTCGGAATACTTCATCACGAATCTTGAGTACATTAGTTAGTTTACGAGATCTCATCCACAGGTGACGATTATCATTCAAGAATTCGATGCTTTGATGCTCAGTAATTGGGAACTCCTCTGCAAAGTGTAGGACTTCAAATTTCTCAATCTGGATTTCATAGCCTCCCTCAGCCCGTACATCCGCTTTTACAACACCCGTCATGGTTACAAGAGATTCTATCAACATCTTCTCTGCGTCAGAATATTCGCCCTCACTAACCGCGGATTTCTTGATGACCGTCTGTACGACACCTGAGGGATCACGTAGAAGGACAAATACCATCTTCTTCTGTTTCCGAATCCGATGGACCCATCCACGAAGGTGTACTGTCTTACCTTCGTATTTTCCTGTTAGTACATCACCGATGTGGATATAGCTCACAATATTCACCATAGGCACTCGTTGAGCAACTACAATAGTTGTCACTCTGCAGACCTTCATTGCTATGGATAAAAGGCTGACGGCTAAAGACTACCGTCACGCCTTCTAGCGGTATCTTATGAACCAGATTAAAGCTACTAATGCAATGACTCCCGCTGTGATAAGAATCGCCCATGTGAGGTATACTGAAGCTACTGAAGCAGAAACAAATACCATCACGGTGGACTCAGCCATATTACCACTAAGATCGTAGACTTTCAGGGTTACATTGTGTTGCCCTTGGAGTAACCCTGCGAAATCAAATTCAATATTCGTGGTTGTCCAGTCGTCAGTCACTACGACTACATTATCAACAAGAATCATATAGTAGTCCATAAAGTCATCTGTCGCAGTCCAATTGTAGACTCTATTTCTATCGCCCTGAGCATAGTAGACATCGGGTGGAGTGTACATGATCACTGGTGGAACATCATCGCCAAGCACAGTAACAAGTACACTATATGTAGCAAAGTTCCCACTCGTATCATTTGCATATAGAGTGAAATTATGTACCCCAACTTCTAAGCCATCAAGACTGATTGAAATTACAGGTTCTTCAGGATCGATTGTACCATTAGCAAATTGTTCATCATTCTTCTGAATGACATACTTGTCTGGATATTCATCGGTTACATTCCATGTGAGGGAATGTCCTTTTTCACCAAAAGTGAACTCCACAGGATCAGGACCTTCAACTACAGGAGTGACATTCTCATAGAACCGAAGTATTGAGATATTTGAAGCGAAATTCGAGTTCATATCAATTGCGACTAGTTTAACCTCATAATAACCGATGATGAACTCAGGAAAATAAGCGCTCACATTATAGACATAATCATAGGTTGTGTTTACCCATGGTGTTGTTACATTGAGAACATCATCAATCCAAATTTGAATCGAACTTGGATGTTCATCTTCAACTATCCATGTGAGCGTCACATTCTCAGTACCAAGAAGGACATCAAGATTACCGGGTCCTATAATGATTGGGTCTCGATAATCTGATCCAGCAGATGATAAATCATAGGAGTAATTACCTAACCCAATGGGTTGCCCTAGATAGGTCACAGTCCAGTTGATGTATTCTGCAGGAAGGTCTACAAAGGTCACAGTACCATTTGCAGGTGTAACCTTTGAGTCGTAAATGGTACCATTCTTGAAAGTAACTTCAACATCGACACCAACAATAGGGGAGAAACTTGTTTCATAGTAGGTGAAAATCTCCAGGTCAGGATACACAGGATCTCCGGTTAGTGAACCAATATCCCAGTAAACAAGATATTGGGTACCATTCGACTCAACAGATCCACTTTGAAGAAGATAACCATCGTAAATTGGATCACCAAGTACCGAAAGCCTCCAGATATAGGAGCCTTCAGGAAGATCTTCAAAGTCAGCTCGTCCATCAATGACTGCACTCTGTGCCCAGATGGAATCATTGAGAGCGTAATGAATAGAAAAGTTAAGGTTGTATGCTAGTCTGCCTTCAATATCCCTGATGGTGGCATTAAGGTCATCATCATCGTTCTCCCAATCGTTATTACCAAAAAGAATCTGAACGTTTGCCTCAGGTCCATCAGAAGTAATCTGTCCCGTCTTTTGCGGAGTCACTGTATCTAGCGGATGTGATACGTTCCACCGGTAGATGCCTTGTGGTAGATTGGAAAAGTGTGCAAGTCCATTTCCATCTGTTTGATCCTCATAGCCAGTGAATAATCCAGTCGTCACATTATAGAGCCTCACCCATGCATTGTTTAAAGCACCAGTACCATTCCTAACTCTAAAATCAAAGTCATCATCATTGAATGCCATCCCATCATTCAGGACAGTAATATCCACAACATAATTTGTGGAGGCAGGTTCAAATGATTTGTCTGGAGATTCGGACGGACGGAAGTTCTGGTTGAATACAACAGGAGTAGCTATGTTTGCCACAAAAAGAACTAGGAATAGGAAAGCAAACGCTCTGTTTATCTTGCTCATTCAATGTCACTCTCGATAGGGCTAGAAACAGACTAACCTTTAGTCATCTCGAAGCCTAGCGGCGTCGAATCCTTGGTGCCCATAAAAGGCTTTTCATAGTTAAAGTTCAGAACTATAGCGATAGAACAATCCTTATGACAAGTGACTTGAGAGAACAGACTCATGACAAAAATAGAGTGGGATGATAGTCTTTCTGTTGGCATTGACCTAATAGATGAGCAACACAAGATGCTCATACAAAGAATAAAAGATCTATCAGAGGCAGTTGAACAAGCACGCGGTTTAGAGAAAATCCTGAAGACACTTGATTTTATGATAGATTATACTGAATTCCACTTCTCAACAGAAGAGAGACATATGAAGAAACTAGAATATCCAGGTCTCATTCCTCACAAACAGCAGCATGAAGAATTCATATCTACATTGGATCGCTTGGTTGAGGATTTTGAACAGGATGGTGCAACTGAGGCGCTCAGTATTTCAACCAATACATTCCTAATTAATTGGCTTGTTAAGCATATTAAATCAATAGACAAAAAATTCGGTAAGTTCCTTCAAGAGAAGGGGTTTAAAGGATAGTAGTAAGAAGCTATTCCTAGCCCTTTGCCTTCTTTCTCATCGACCTCAGACCAAGAATGGATGCTATATTTGCATCAGAATCTATGATGGACTCAATCATTCCCGCTGTGGAAGTGAATAGGGTTGTAACCCCAGGACCATGACCTGATATAACACAATCACTATGTACAACAATCCCAACAGAAACTGAACCTTTTTTGTAGATACGCCCATATGAATGGTCTGCATCGATGATTGCTACCAGATCCCCAAACCTCAGATTCTCTAAACCGAATTCCTTGTTTGTTGCTTCATCAAAGAGCTGTATGTCATAGTCACCAGAATAGACTTGATCAGCACCAAGACCTGACCCCATGACTCTAGCAGGAACTTTGTGTGTCACAGGTATGCCGAGTTTTCCATCAATTTCGGCGAAATTTATCTTACTTAAAAAGCCAGGATCAATATTCATTACCTTGATGCTTGGATAATCGAGAAGCTCTAAACCTTGACCGAACGCTTTAATCAAAATCTTATCCCCAATAACAAGGTTCTCCATGACTTGTTCTGAAAAATCAACCATGACGTGTTCGATTCCTCCATGTTTACCAACAACAGTTCCTCTCTCTCCCTTTGCATCTCCAGTTACAACCCTTGCTTCATTTCCAACGCAAGATAGAATGTTTAAGGAAGTGTTTGCCATCTGTTTGAAACGAGCGTCATCCTCTTTGTTTTCAATGCTCACCCCTGGCTCTACATGGTCAGCTTTCCAGCCTATGGCTAGATCACCAACACGGAGGTTGTATGTTATTCCGCCAACTCCTGGAAGTGTGACTGGCCGACCATCTGCTGTTATTCGATATGCTGTACGCGCAACAGGACTGGCAATTTCACCCATCACGGAAATTTTCACGATTTTATCTTGGTTAGTTTTTACTTGCATGATTAATCAACTAGCGATGAGGATAATATCTGCTACATAAGACTGATGCTTCTGCCGTGAAACTGGTTTCTCTACAATCTTTCTCCAAGCCAAGCAAACATGTCAGCTAGAACCTCTTCGCCGCCTTCTTCTTGATAGGGTTCATGATAGAGATTCGGGTAAAGTTTCCATGTCTTATCTTCAGACGCAATATTATCATAGAATTCTTTATTCCGTTCAGGAACTAGAATCAAATCTTGACCAGATTGTTGGACAAGAACAGGGACTGTAATCTTACTAGCCATATTGAATCCATCGCGGCAAGCTTTCAGGCCTTCAATTGCATACCGAGGTGTTGCTTTGTCAAAGCGAAGAGGGTCCTCTCGATTATCCTTCACAACATCTGGATTCTTTGAAATTAAATCATAGTCAAGACCATTGCTGATGTAAATCTTGATATTGAGCTTCGATAGAAATGAAGCAATCGCTCTTGATGCTGCTCCGACTCTAAGTCGCTCAGATACGGCAGGCGCAGGGATGATTATGCCATCAGCTTCGTCAGGATGGTTAGCTATATACCTCACAATATGTAAGGCGCCTAGAGAGTGACCAAATAAGAACAGTTTCTTATTTTGATGAAGTAGTTTCAAGTAAGCTACTAGTGATTCTATGTCCTGGGTATATTCATCGTAGCTCTCAACATGTCCCTTTCGCCCTGGAAAGGTTCCAAAAGCTCTCATATCAGGAGCATAGAATATGTATCCATTCGAAGTGAATTGTTCCGCTAGAAACGATAATCGACCACTATGAGATCCTAACCCATGAAGTCCCAAAACTACAGCTTTAGGTTCCCCTTCGGGTCTCCAGATTCTCAAAAGCATGGTCGTTCCGTCAAATCCCTGATAGGTACTTTCCTCATTCATCAAGAAAACCGTGAAGACACATGAGCTAGGTGCCCTATGTGTCTTCCGAAATCTAGGAGTTGTGTTCATCAATGAACGAGAACTGCTGTTTTGGATAATCTATGACTGTTTCAAAAGTCCTGAGAAAGTCATAGCCAATGATACCATTTTCAATCAGTTTCCCCCTAGGTGACACAAGGGAGAGATCTAGGACAACTAATTGGGTATTCGTAATTTGTGCTCCTCCAACTGATAAGGTATCGACTGGAGCAAGTTTCAGTTGGACATCACCACCAATTCCACGGGCAATACCAGGGAATTCTTTAGCTTCAAGTCCCAGTTTTGAAGCTAGCTCTGGAGTGATTACACTATTTCCAGCTCCTGTATCGAGGACGAATTCATAGGGTCCTCTTCCATTTACATGAACTGGAATTCCGATAAGATGCGAGTCGTTGATGTAATGGAACTTACCCCAGTCGAGGTCTAATGAAGAACTGCCCTTACTCAATTTGAAGCGTTTCTTCGAATAACTGAGTGACATCGTACAATGCTTAAGAGTTGTATATCCTAATACTCCACCGTGCTCACCAGCGCAACGCAAGATTGAGTCAAGAGCTAGGACATAGACCTCATCCTCTTCAAATTCGAGTGCGCCAAGATTAATCGATGCGTCTGCAAATTCAGTTGGCATTCCTCCTCCAATTCCGCGAGCATCAGAACGATTGCCTGTTCGGATTTCGATTCCAAGTTGTGCAGCAAGTTTTTTGGTAAGTGTTGTCGTTGACGCGCCGGTGTCCAGGGTAAATATGAAAGGACCTTGACCATTTACACCGACAGGTACTTTGACAAGATTTCCACTTGTTTCTATTGCTGCCTCAAATTCCAAGTTACTCGTCCCCTTTACTCAGGTTTTCTACCAGCAATATACGCACTATATGCTCCGTAGAGACTCTGTCCAGCCTTGCTAGTAATTTTGACATCTTGGAATCCTGCATCTCTCATGTGTTGAAGATATTCACCATCTAGGATAGCTCCACCAATGCATCCTGTGTACGTTATAACCTCATCCCGAATTTCTTGCGGCAGTGGTTTAGAGAGTACTATATCAGATACCATTACGCGACCACCAGGTTTCAAAACACGATATGCTTCACGAAACACTTTACCCTTATCGGGAGCCAAGTTAATGACACAATTACTGATTACTACATCGACTGAGTCATCCTCGACTGGCATGTCCTCAATATCGCCAAAGCGAAATTCGACATTCGTGATTCCTAATTCTTCAGCATTTTTCCTTGCTTTCTCGATCATAGCTGGGGTCATATCAACACCAATTACCTTTCCAGTAGCACCTACTTTCTTACTCGCCACAAACATATCTAAGCCAGCTCCACTGCCAAGATCAAGAACAACCTCACCATCTTTGAGACTTGCAAGTGCAACAGGATTTCCACACCCAGCAAACGACTCAGTGGCGCCTGTCGGTATACCTTCAGTGTCATATCCAAGAGCCTCTGCAAGATTTATCCTTGTGACTTTGACTTCCTGTTTAGGACCACAGCAACTTGAAGATGATTGACTTGGTGCAGGACCACAACTTGCATCACTGCAACTTGGTGTTTGTTCATCTTCAGTCCAGGTCCCTTTCGCTACGCGAGAGTAAGCATCTTTTACTGCCTCCTTTATCTCATCAGGCTTCATTTCACTTACTTTTTTCATTTCTGTCATGCTATCACCACTTTTACTACTCTTGAGAAATTCTAGGCAGTCTGCATACTGTCGCTTGAAGATATTTGGGATTGTGATCCACAGCAACTGGATGTAGTCGCCTTATCACTCTTTTTGCTTTCCGCTACTCGAGAGTAGGTTTCCCTTACGGCATTTTTAATTTCCTCAGGGCTCATTTCACTTACTTTTTTCTCTTCAGTCATATAACCACCAATTTCATCGGATTTTCAATTGATAAATTGTAGTCACTGCATATTGATGGTTGACAAGAGAATCTAGAACTCATTCTGTCGCTGATCTCATATTTCGGATTTGTTTTTGGATGATTTCTATTTTCAGTCATTCAACCACCATCTATATCGGGTGTCCAATATTGGACATCCTATATATACATTTAAATGTATCGGACATCCAATATTATGATATGAGCGACCCTGTAGAAATTGAATCCTGTTGCCCACCAGAGTGCTGTGATATGAGAGGATTTCTTACCTTTCAGATACTCTGGGAACTCGATAAAGAGGAGATGAATGGCCAACAGATAGCAGAGAAGATTGCTGCAAGAAGGGGAACGAAACCTACTCCGGGTACTATTTATCCTGCGTTGAAGGAGTTGAAAGAAGGAGGTTTCATTAAGGGTCGAAGAGAGGGCAAACAGATCATTTACCATTTGACGCCTGAAGGGGAGAAAGGGCTAGCTGACGCCTCAAGATACTTCCTTCAAGCTTTTGGTGACATCGCGGAGGATGTTAAGGTCAAGGTTGTCGTCATCAAACGTGATGACTGCGAGTGCTAATCCTCAGTAATTACACAAAGATCGTCGTAGATTTGCTCGCATTAGTAGGAGGTCTTGCCATAATCCCAACCCCATGATGCCCTGCATCGATAATTTTTATCCCGTTCAAGCTTGTTCCTTCTTTTGTTTTTGGAATAGTGAGGAGTAAAGAAAACATCACCCTATAGAGATGATTATAAGAACTGAGGATAAATACGATGATTATGAACAAGCCATCAATTACTACATCCAAAAAAGAGTTGTCACCAAAACAATGTGAAGAACTACTCAGAGCATTGAAAATCCGTTTTGAGGAAAACATGAACCGACATAAAGGTCTGGAATGGACTAGAATACAAACAAAGCTGGAAGCGAATAGTGAAAAACTGTGGTCCCTCAATGAAATGGAAAGGACTGGCGGTGAGCCGGATGTTGTGGCTTATGATAAAAAGACGGGCGAATACATTTTTTATGACTGTTCAGCGGAAACTCCTCAAGGCCGCAGAAATATTTGTTACGATGGTGCAGCGCAGGAAGAAAGAGAAAAGAAAGGAGTGCATCCAGAAGGCAACGCCATTGATATGGCATCTGCTATGGGCATAGAGCTTCTAGCGGAAGAACAGTATCGAGATTTGCAGAAACTTGGAGAGTTCGATACAAAGACATCAAGTTGGGTGAAGACACCTTCGGATATCCGAAAACTCGGTGGCGCCATCTTTTGTGATCGCCGATACAACAATATCTTCGTGTATCATAACAGTGCCCCTTCTTTCTATGGCGTGAGGGGGTTTCGTGGCTCGCTAAGAGTCTAAATTTGGTATTTGAGTGTCGGACGCGCTTCTCTACATTAATTTGCAATAAAAAAATCAGCGTCGTTTGGTTTTGAAATTCCGATTCATTGTCCCTCTTCTTTCCTTTGACACTTACTTAAGCTCATCCATTGCTCACATTTAAAAGGGGATTATATAGAAATCAGATGTCCCTTATATACTATATAAAGGCAAAAGAGAAGGCAGGTTAGAGCAGATGCCACGTCCACAGCCAAAGACAAAGATAGAAAATGTTGTAGCTTCCGTGATTTTGAATCAACGACTTGACCTCGATGAGATAGCGGCAACTATGCCAAATGTTGAATTCGATCCAGAGCAATTCCCCGGTCTGGTATACCGTCTGAAAAAACCAAAGACAGCCACGCTGATATTCAATTCAGGAAAGATGGTCTGCACCGGGGCAAAAAGCGAGAAGGAAGCCAAGCGAGCAGTTCACAAGATTGTGAAGAACATCAAGGAAGCAGGGATTGAGATTACTGGCAAGCCAATCATTGTTGTTCAGAACATTGTTGCTAGCGCAAGTCTAGGAGCAGAACTCAACCTCGAATTGGCAGCTATGAAGCTTGAGAACACGCTTTACGAACCAGAGCAATTCCCAGGTCTCATTTACAGAATGAGAGATCCAAAGGTAGTCATTCTATTGTTTGGTTCAGGAAAGCTCGTCATCACTGGTGCTAAGTTTGAACCACAGATTGATGAAGCAGCTGAGAAAGTTATGGACCGTCTCCTTGAGCTCGGAGTTATGAGAATCCCAGAAGGCGAAGATTGGGGTCTCGAGGACTACGAAGAAGAGGATTGGTAAACAATAACGTGTTCCCAGACATATTGCAGCTGGGAACATTTACTATTTTTTAACTTAGTTTACTGAAACAATTAAGCCAGACTAAACTGAAGAGGTTTGGAGAGCCCGAGGACGACCGGGAGAGAATAGTCCAAAGCCTCGGGCACTCCTTTTGCTCAAAGACTGTTGGGACCGAATGCGGGATCGATACGAGCGGGGTAAGATGAAATCTTAAGGTGTGACACCCACGACCAGTAGGAATAGAAAGATGAAGAGAAAGAACATGAGAGCAGTTACTTTCAGTAGTATGACGAGAAGGTCATCTACACTCATGATCTGAAGTACTGAACTGGGATAAGCTTCTGTGCTTTTCTTCATTTTTTCTCTCAATAGAGCATATTCCTCCGTGAGGTCCAACTTGACGAAATGGATTCCCAGTAATCGGTGAGGTCTCGAGTTGATAGACGGTAGTAATAAGCAGGCGATCGAAGGCATGAATCGCACGGGCTTTTTTTCCAATAGTACAACTTACTCAGATGATGACAACAGTTGAAACATCCCTTTATGACAGGTTCGTGCGGTTTAGTTTCATTTTGATTCTTGAATCCGCGTGAAAACCTACGCTTTTTGGGATATTCTGGAGTTATTTCCTTCATAACAGTGGGGCTGCCTTCACTTGCCATGCCTATGTATACCTCCGTATACATCCTGTATACGAATGGTTATATACTTGTCTATGGAAGGACCAAAAGAACAGGCGTTAGGATGAGTTACAAAATGGTTGACACAATGGTTCGAATTCCGAAAGCTCTCCAAGACCGTTTTGAAAAACTGGATATCAAAGACTCATGGAAATCATTTCCAGCCTTTGTGAGAGAAGCAGTCAGGCAGTCGCTGGATAAGTATGAAACTCAAGAAAGGAACGCAAAACATTGAGAGAAGCGATCTCTTGATGACACCTATTTCTTTGATTTCTTGAACTTCTCCTTTTTCTTCGCGATTGTTGTCTTCTTCTTATCAGATGACTTGATAATGGTCTTACTTTTTGACTTGATACTCTTCTGCGTAGAAACTATCTCTTTGTTTGCAGCTTCAGCATATAGTTCGACAGTCGCAGCTCTTTCTTCGTCATAAACAGAACTAAGTCGTTTGATTTCCTGAATTCTTTCTTTACGAACCATTTTTGCGCCTAATCGGGTTGCCAGTTTTAGAATTCGAACGGTCGATCGTTTTTGCATCGCTTCATTGAATATGATCACTGGAAGAATAAACGTCATGACAAAGAATGGAAGACCTATTGTCCAGAGCGTCCCAGTTGATATCTGATAGATAATCTGTTCATTTGAAAAAGTCGTTCCTTCTAGCCATGGAAGAATCAAAGGTTCATAAAAATGATTCAAGAACATGGTTATTGGAAAAGCTAAGAGTGCATATCCACCAAGCATATTAGCTATCCATCGACCAACTCCTTGGGTGTCAGGACATTGTCGCAAATTCATTTTATCAGACTTCAAGTGAGTGACTACACCTGCATCATTCAAGACCCATGTTGGCATAAAGAGTAGAAGCGCAATCGGTACAGCAAGTAAAGAACTCATGAGTGAAACAACTACAGGAAACAATGGAACAAGCTCTGGGCTAAGTTCAGTAGCAGGGTTGAAGGTAGGACCGAAGAGGTAGAGTCTGAGTGGAGCACGAAATAGTTCAGCAGATGCAACAGCAAAAAGTGCAGGAGCTGCTGCTCGACGGACTATTTGCGCACCTCCAAAATCCCTACCGATGTTCATGATGTTCAGTTCATATCTAGTCGACTTTATGATTTTAGTAGCGATTAAGAGAACTACTGCGATGGGGACTGCAAATATGTAGTACTCCAGAAAGAGAATTGGGAAGGCGATGACCATTATCGTAACGATATCAGTTCCCAAACTGTTTGACAAAACATCAGGGATCAAAGGAGTCGAGGG
>JBHLQJ010000080.1:0-11111 GCA_048884945.1 Candidatus Thorarchaeota archaeon
AAGAGCACATGAACCTATCGAATACTGAACCGGAAAGCTTCAAAAGGTGCAGAAAGAAAAATGAAGACGTCCGACTTGAGGTAGGAACATTCGAGTTTGATTTATCTATGAAAGAAGTACAGCATCTATACCCTTGAGAGGTCGCAGCTTTGTCGAATGAAGACGCCATCACACCCGAGAGCAATTCTACTCATGCTTATCATGCAATGCCTCTTGAGGAAGTCTTCGAAACTCTACGGGCTGATCCTGAAAACGGATTGCCAGACGAGGAAGTAAGATTAAGGATTCAAGAATTTGGACAAAACGCCATACCCAAGATTCGTGGTCCATTCTGGCAAGTGTATATTGCCCCAATTATGAACTGGCTAATCACAATTTACATTCTTAGCTCAGTAGGGCTCATTATAATTGCGCAACTGCTTCCTCCGGGCGAGAATGAGATGGGGCAAGCTTTAGTGTGGCTTGGGATTGTTGCTATTAATGCTCTCGTAGCCATTTTTCAACAGTATAGAGCACAGAAAAAGCTGGAAGCATTGGAGAAACTCTCCGCCGGAGAAGCTCGCGTTATCCGTCAAGGTTCTGAAAAGAGTGTTCCTCCGTTTGAAATAGTTCCTGGTGACATCATTAAACTAGATCAAGGTGATCGAATTCCAGCTGACGCTCGACTAATCACATCAATTAATCTCACGACAAATGAAGCTTCTCTCACAGGTGAGAGTGTACCAGTAACAAAGGACGAACAAGCCATTGTCGCACGTGACGTTCCACTCACTGATATGAGAAACATGGTCTTCTTTGGCACGTATATTGCAACTGGAATGGCTACAGTTGTAACAACTGCTACTGGAGGCCGCACTGAAATTGGAAAGATTCAAGGAACTCTTGAAGCGCTAAATACCGGTGATATCCCTCTAAGACGAAAAGTCAACCTCCTTGCGAAATATCTCGGAATTGCTGCTATAATTCTCATGAGTGTATCTGTGCTATGGCAAGTCTTTGTCTTTGATTGGCTTAATGGACGACCAATTAACCTCGGGTATGAATATGTATTGGGACAGATGCAGGAAGCAATCACTCGCGCTATGACAATTATGCCAATCAACATACCTCTACTAACAACAATTGTTCTATTGACTGGCGTTCTAGCTATGGCAAAGAAGGGCGTTATCATCAGGGACCTATCTGCTGTAGAAAGTCTTGGTAGAGTCAGTGTTATCTGTAGTGATAAGACCGGAACAATGACTCGCAATCAGATGACAGTCAAATATTGTTGGGATACACTTAACCTGTACACCGTTAAAGGTGATGGATATGACCCCACTGGTGGTATCTATCTTCTTGAAGGAGCTGATGATGTCATTACTCTCGAGGTCAAGGAACAAGAGGTTCGAGATGTATTCAAATGGAAAGGCCTTTTCCGTCTTGTTGTCTGTGGTGGCATCAACAACGACTCTGAAATTGTTAGAGAGATAATTCCTGATCAAGGTGAAATTTGGAAACCTCTGGGAGACCCCACGGATGCAGCTTTGCTTACATTGTTTCGCAAGAGTGGACTTGATGAAGAAGCAATTTCAAAGAAGTACGAGATTATCCAAGAGTTTCCATTTGAATCTGAGCTCAAACGAATGACCAAAATTTGTAAGGATGGTAAAAAGTTCGTTGCTTTCACTAAAGGCGCAACAGAAGTCCTCTTACCCAAATGCGCAATGGTGGATGGAAAAGATTCGCCCACGAAAATTACTCCTGATACTGTGAACAAAGTCCGGACATTCACCACCGACTTTGCATCTAAGGGGTATCGCGTCATCTCACTCGCGTATCGACAACTCGACAAAGTCCCAACAGGTAAGGATGCCCGAGATGAAGTTGAGAATAATCTAATCTATCTTGGATTCGCTTGTATCGTTGATCCTCCCAGAGATGGTGTGAAGGAGGCTGTATCTGCCTGTCATAGTGCTGGAATTAATGTGATTATGATTACTGGTGATGCCGCTGCAACTGCTAAGACGATTGCTGAAGATCTGGGCATATTTAAGGCAAATTCAATTGTTGTAGAAGGCAGCGATATAATTGATGTTTCTGATGAAGACTTTGCTCGAACAAATGTCTTCGCTAGAGTCGATCCCGATCACAAACAAATCATCGTAGAACGATATCAGGATCAACAACGCGTCGTTGCTATGACTGGGGATGGAGTCAATGACGCCTTAGCACTAGCCATGAGTGATGCCGGTATTGCTATGGGTATTACTGGAACAGATGTGGCTAAGGAAGCTGCTGACCTAGTTATAACCGATGATAGTTTTGCTTCCATTGTATCCGGCGTGCATCAAGGTAGAGGTCTCTTCAACAAGATACGTATGATGATTTACTTCTATGTGGCAATCAACCTCTTTGAAAGCATTATCTTCTTTGGAGCCCTGTTCTTTCTTCCTGACCTTAGTTTCCTAGAAACTTGGCAGAGCATCTATCTCGTAGTTACAACGCACTCATTCCCGGGTCTGGCACTTGTCTTTGATAGGACATCGCCACATGCTATGGAAGACAAACCTCGTGACAGCCAAGCACTCATCACACGCAACCTTGGAAAGTTCATGGCACTAAACGTAATTCTGATGACTATTGGAGCTGCATCAGTCTTTATGCTCACATTAACTGGCTGGGGCGGTATTGTTGATGTCTATGCTGAGAACAACTTGGGTTTCTATGGTACAATTGACGCTCCATACAAGGCGAATGTGATGCTTCTATCAGTAATACTTCTAGTTGAAAGTACCATAGTCCTCAGTATCCGTCGAATCAATATGCCATTGCATAAAAGCATTCGAGAACCAGGAACGTGGATTTTTGTGGTCTTGTTGAGTCTAATCTATATTGCACACTTTCTCTTAATGTATGTGCCATTGACTCAAGAGATTCTATCTGTCTACAGTCTGCATTTCTATTTTGCACCACTAACTAGCTATGACTGGTTAATTGTGATTCTTGGAGCTCTTCCAGCAATTATTGGAGTCGAGCTGTATAAATGGCGTTTTAGGAACCGTGATGTTGATCTATAGGCTCGATCAGCTCAAAATAAAAAAAAATCCGAATTGTATATACATTATATATTTTGAAATGGAACTCTATAAATGATGGATTTCATACCTATCATGTGGAGATAATAACTTGACTCGAAAGACCACTCATAGCATTCGTTTGATGAAAAATAAAGGCAAGAAGATTGTCATGCTCACAGCATATGACGCACCCACCGCTGCAATACTGAGTGAAGTGGGAGTTGACATGATTCTAGTTGGTGATTCTGTCGGGAATGCACTACTAGGTTATGAGAGTACTATTCCGGTTACGCTCGAGGATGTCATTCATCATAGCGCTGCAGTAGCAAGAGCACGCCCAGACTGTCTTATTGTAGGGGATATGCCGTTCATGTCCTATAAGGTCAGTGCTGAACAAGCGCTAGAGAATTGTGGTCTTATGCTTCAAGAGGGTGGAGCTGAAGCAGTTAAAATTGAAGGCGGTTCAGACTCAGTCGTTAGCATCGTGAAAACCCTGGTTGACGCAGGCATTCCTGTCATGGGTCATATCGGTCTAACGCCGCAGTCAATCTATCAGCTGGGTGGTTATCGCATTCAGGGTCGCACTGCTGACATGGCTGAAGCGTTGGTCAAACAAGCCGTTAAACTGGAAGATGCTGGTGCTTTTTCAATGGTCATAGAGCTGGTGCCATCTGAAACTGCTAAACTCATTTCTGAAACAGTGAGTATTCCAACAATTGGTATTGGTGCTGGTCCGTATTGTGATGGACAAGTTCTTGTCCTTTGGGATATGCTAGGTCTATTTGAAGACTTTAAGCCAAAATTTGTCAAGAAGTATGCCAATGTTCGTGAACTGATCAAGAATGCTGTTTCTGAGTATTCAAAAGAAGTTCGAGAAGGAAAGTTCCCTGACAAAGAACATAGCTTTGAGATGGCTGAGGAAGAAACCGGACGACTCTACGGTCGTACAAAATCTAGAGATGAATAGATGCTAGAAAAAAGAGGAATAGTCAAGCGCCCTGCCTAGAGGGCTTGCATTTCAGATAGTCTATTTCTCTTTCTTTTCGATTGTTTCGTTTAGAGCTTTGACTAATTGCTCCGTACTGATTCCATGAGCCTGAGCTCCCTGCTCAATGGTTTCGAATCTAGCGGCAGCACAACCAAAGCACATTAACCCATGTTCTAGGAATGTCCCAGCTGTTTCAGGCCACTTCATTACTACTTCGCCAATGCTCATGTCTTTCGTTACTGCTTCTGCCATTGTATTCACCTTGTTAACAATAATTAATTGTTATAAACAAGCAAGTCTTGAAATCTGCGAATATATACTTTACTTTTGCTACTATAATAGCAAGTGGTCAAATCCCATCTCTTTCAAGACTGCTGGATATACATCATACAGCGGCTTAATCTTTGAGAGTAGTCCTAGGGCTTTTGCAACAGAACCCTCTAATTTGACCTGTCCTCTTGCCATCGCCACTGTTGTGTTTAGTTTTCCTTGCCAAAACTTGTTGGTCGTCTCAGATTTTGACCAGACCGAGATTTCAGGTTCAACATCACTATCAAATGTCAGAGTACCAATCTCACCACTGGGTCCAGGGTCTCTGAAGTTTATTGTCATGTGTACTTCAGGATCCTCAACATCAAAACGAACCACAACCTGTGACTTTTTGAGTTTCTCCATAATCTCAGTGTTTTCTCTTGCTTTGGCCCAGAAATTGTTGAATATCTCCTTGAATTGCTCCTTGCTTTCAAAGCCAGTCATATTTACTGACCTCCTCTAGTATGAAAGCTTACGCTCGATAGAAATCTTTTGATTCACCATAATTCTAATTCACATGCATATATCTAAGAAGCTCCCACTCTGTGATTTCAGAAGTCCCGGGATTCCCTGTAGACTTGATATAATCATTCCATTCGCGCTTCCTCAACGAAACGAATGCGTTGATAACTGAGTTTCCAAGAGCTTCTCTGATTATAGTACTTTCTTCAAGAATCTCAAGTGCTGCCTTCAATGAACTAGGAAGGGATTCTGAATTGGTTCTTGATTTATAGAGGTCCTTATCTGTTGGCTCGGGTGGATCGATTCCTCTCTCAATGCCATCCAGTCCTGCAGCTAGAATGGCTGCTATTACGAGGTGTGGTGAAGATGTCGCATCTGGACACCTGAGTTCAATTCTCGCAGCTTTTTCTGATCCATTGAAATGAGGTATACGAATCATAGTGCTTCTATTTCGATATCCCCAAGCAACTCTTGTAGGAGCTTCATATCCCGGTACTAATCTCTTGTATGAATTCACTGTTGGTGCGAGAATAGCAGAAAGAACAGATGCATGCTCAAGAAGGCCTCCAATATAGTTCAGTGCCAATTGAGAGAGAGGCTTCTCATCTGTTGATGCAAAAAGATTTCTTGAGTTGTCTTGTGACCACATACTCTGATGGAGATGCATCCCAGATCCATTCTGATTTGAGAATGGTTTCGGCATAAAGGTAGCAATCATTCCTTGTTTGTAAGCCATCTCTGAAATCACAATCCGTGACAACATGATGTTGTCTGCTGCTACTTCAGCTTCAACATATTGGAGTCCTATCTCTTGTTGACCTTTTGCGACCTCGTGATGGTGCGATGTGGTAGGAATCATGATGTTCCCAAGTGTCCGGATAATGGATCTACGGAAATCAAGACCAACATCTTGCGGTTGGGAAGAGAAATAACCGCCATTATCAAGTGGAATGATTTCGCTCTCAGCCCTTCTTGCAACTGTGAAAAACTCGAGCTCCGCCCCAACCTTAAGATTTAGTCCTTTCTCAGCAGCTTTAGATACGATTGTCCTAAGGATGTTTCGAGGATCCCTTGGATGTGGCTTTCCTGAAACCTCATGAATTCGACAAAGAAGAAACGCAGCTGATGGATCCCATGGTTGGATGAGAGGTGTGGCGCGAGACGGGAGGAGAAGAACATCACTTTCGTTTACTGTTGCGTAGCCGGGAACTGAGGACCCGTCGATTACAATTCCATGTTTGACAACCTCTGCCAATCTGTCATATCCGACCTCGATGCTGCGCGTGAATCCAAGAAGATCCGAAAAAACCAGTCTTAGGAAATCCGGTTGTCCATATTCTTTGCACATCAAGGGTGACCTCTGTTAGTCCGAAGTTTAGAAAATGAGAGATTGCATTGCCCCTGTGCGGATTTACCCTTGGGGGTGATGAAACTCAAGCGTTTCCATAATACTACTTTTGAGGCAATGATTTCTCTCGAAACTTCACTAGATACAATGGCTATATTTTTTTCCTGCAAAATACAGAAAGTTTTTCATATTTTTCGTTATATTAGATGATATGGCCGTAAAAATTTCGAAAAAAAAGAAGATTGACCCAATGGATGAAGAATTGCTTCATCTTCTCCAACAAGACAGTAAACAAAGCATCGCACAACTTTCAAAGACTCTTGGCATTGGAATATCCTCAGTCCACGCCAGAATGAAAGCACTGAAGGACTCTGGAGTCATCCAAAAATATACTGCGATTGTTGATCCTGGAGAGGTCAATCGAGGAACACTCGCATTCATTCTCGTCACGGTAAGATATCGAGTGCCTGGACGAAAAGGTGTGCTTTCACAAAGGGAATTCTGCGAACAGATTGCTGGTCACCCGTTGGTTCAGGGTGTTCATGTATTGAGTGGTGAGTATGATGTTCTGTTGAAAGTACGCGCCGAGAATATCAGCGAGATGAACAATTTCATTGTTGACTTCCTGCGTGAGTTGCCAGAGGTAGACAAAACTCTTACAATGTTTGCCATGGATTCTTATCTTGACACACTTGAGCTACGAGACCTTTCCAATAATCGCAGACTTTAGATTGCTCGCATATGCAGACCCGTTATTATTCTGAGCCGGTCAATATCTGCTTCTATCTCCCGGATTCTATCAAGATTTGCGTGATAGAGTGGTTTTCGCATATCCATCAGGTTTGGTACTTTACGCAGAAGGCGTATTTTTAGAAGCTTTTGGATAGCAAATGTGACAGTCCTAAGTGGTATCTTTGCTTTCTTCGCTATATCTCTCGGTGCCATTGGTCCATATTCGCTAAGATGGTCAAGAAGAATCAGTGCACTTCTGGGGATGTCATTTTGGGTGAACATCTGCGTTTCACAACATATTGGATATTCGGCAAACTATTTTTGTATATTTTGCCGAATCTATGTTAAGATGATACATACGGCAATTTATAAAGGTTAGTTTCTCCGTAAGTAAGGTACAAAGAAAAGCTCTTTGCTGGGGCGAGCACGATGGTTGCCAAGAAGAAACGTAAACTCACCAATACTCTGCTTCTTGACGCACTCACACGATTTGGAGGGAAAGTCACAGCCACAGAATTGGGTGAACTACTGGGTTTTCCGGACAGAACTATCAGATACCGACTGAACCGTCTCAGGGAGAAAGGATACCTTGATAGAATTTGGACCCAGACGCTTGATACTAAACTTGGACTGGGTGATGTTGGCATCTTTCTTGAGATGTCAAAGGAATATCGTGCACTGCCCAGAGAGTTTCTCTTTTGTTTTCGCAATTTTTTTGCCAGCTATGCTTCCTATGGAAAATATAATGGCTATTTCATTGCTGGGGGATACCCAATAGCAACGCCCCAAATCATTGACAGAATACTTCGGACTTTAACTCAAATGAACATCATCAGTGATTATTATAGATTCAATACACTCGACTTCATTTCGCTGCCAGCTGATTTGTCAAAATATAGTTTCTCAGCTGGATGGAAGTGGGATTGGAAAGAATGGGTCGAACAGTCAGAGAAAACAATCAAGAACGGCGAGCCCTCTGGTTTGGTATTCAACATGAATCCAGGCACAATGGATTATGACCATAAAGATATAGCAATAATTGCTGAGTTGAAGGCACATGATCAGATCACTCTCAAAGAAATCAGTAAGAATGTTGGCTTGTCAGAATCACAGGTGGGTGTCCGGATTAGACGACTCGAAGAGGCGGATGTGATTAGAGGTTCTCTGTGGCTGATAAGACCCACTCCCGAATCTGTTGTTCTGTATACTTTTGTGGAACTCAACGAACCTGATGATCCTGCATTGTCTTGCTTCAAACACCTCCCTTTTCGAAGAGAGATTTTCATCGAATCGCCTGACAAGGTTGGTATCAGGATGGCAATGGACTCCAGTGACATAGTTGGTTATATGAGTGCATTTGAATCTCTGAGGTCATACTTCCGGTCATATTTCATTCAAACTGCTGTAAATCTCCGAGTGGCTCCAGGTAGCATGCATCGGTTCTATCATCTTCACAAGGAGTCGACAGGTCGATGGGAGATGCCAGTTGAGGAGTATATCAGGAACTTAGAGGAGTTTATGAAGAAGCATTAAAACTGGAACACTTACATTTATGGCACGAGATAACCCCAAAATCATCATAGCGAGGTGGTTTACAGTTGGAGTCAAGAGATCATGAGAGGCCGAATTTTAAAACAAATGAAGTACGTGATATTGTCAAATCACTCTATGGTCTTTCAGGTGATATTAGAGAATTACCAAGCGAACGAGATCAGAACTTTCACATAATTGCAGATACAGGTGAGGAGTATGTTCTGAAGATTGCGGCAGAATCAGAACGACGAGAAACCCTTGAAATGCAAAACAGTGCAATGCATCATCTCTCATCATCTTACAGTAAAATTAATTCTTCAATGATTAAGAGAAGCATCAATGGTCTTGAGATTGAAACAAATACTAGAGCAGGGAAAACTCATTTTGTAAGGCTTGTATCTTATCTTCCAGGTAGGGTTCTTGCTCAAGTCAATCCTCACACACCAGAACTACTTGCTGATCTCGGACGATTTGTGGGTTCAATCAGTGCGTGTCTTGCTAGCTTTGACCACCCCGCCGCTCATCGTGTATTCTATTGGGACCTACAAAACGCAAGTTCGGTAATTGAGAAATATAACGAACTCATAACTGAAGATACCAGGCGCGAATTGGTCGATTATTTCCTGCATCTCTTTGAATCCCTAGTGTCTCCCAAGCTTAAGGAACTGAAATCAAGTGTTATTCATAATGATGCCAATGACTATAATGTAATTGTTAATCATCCACATGATAATGAGTTGCGGTCTTTGGGAATCTTAGACTTTGGAGACATGGTGTATTCCTACACAATCAATGAACTTGCAATAGCAATCGCATATGCAATACTTGACAAACCAGATCCAATAGTAGTCGCTCAGGAGATTGTGTCTGGATATCATGCCGTATCTCCCCTGTCAGAAATCGAGCTAGAAGTGTTGTACCCCTTAGTCTGTGCACGACTAGCCATGAGTGTGTCAATCGCCGCGCATCAGCAAAATCTTGAACCTGATAATGAGTATCTTAGCATCAGTCAAATACCTGCATGGAAAACACTGGCAATACTCAAAGAGATACATCCTCGTTTTGCAACATATTGCTTCAGATCTGCTGCTGGTCTTAAACCCTGTAAGAACTCTCAAGTCGTAGTGGATTGGATGAAGAAGAACCGAAAGCATTTTGGTAGTCCTCTGGGGGTGCATATTAATGAAAGAAACAGTACTGTAGTCGACCTAAGTGTTGGCAGCTTAGATGTTACTTCACCTCACCACCTCACAGACCATAGAGCCTTTGGAGAACTCATTGACAATAAACTTGCAGCTGCTGGGGTCGACATTGCTATTGGTAGATATAATGAACCTCGTCTGATTTATACCGGAGACCAATATGCCCTGGCTAGCGGAGAGAGACGAACGGTTCATCTTGCTGTGGACCTGTTTGCTGATAGTGGCACTCCTGTGTTTTCAGTCTATGATGGAATTATCCATAGTTTTCAAGACAACGCGCTGCCGTTTGATAATGGACCAACTATCATTATTGAACATACAACAACTCCTAATGCTCCAACCTTTTACATCCTTTATAGCCATCTGACTCGAGGCTCACTTGAAGGACTGTCCATTGGAAAACATATCAAGAAAGGTCAGCAGATAGGACGTGTTGGTGAATATCCCGATAATGGTGGGTGGCCCCCCCATCTTCATTTTCAACTAATTATAGATATGATGGATATGATGGGCGATTTCTATGGTGTAGCCTCACCTAGTAAACGCGATGTCTGGCTGAGCATATGTCCCGATCCCAACTTGATTCTTCAGATTCCCACAAATATGTATCCAGAACCAGATCTATCAACGAATGAAATACTAGAAGTCAGAAGCAAGTCAATTGGCCCCAGTCTGAGTGTTTCATATGGAAAACCTTTGAACATCGTTAGAGGATTCATGCAATATCTCTATGATGAAACTGGCAGAGAGTATCTAGATATCCGCAACAATGTGCCTCAGGTTGGTCATAGTAATCCTCGAATTGTGAAAGTACTTAATCAACAAGCAACTGTCCTAAACACGAACACCCGATATCTGCATCAAAATCTCGTTCGTTATGCACAGCGATTGACCGCAAGATTACCAATGGAGCTCTGTGTTTGTTTCTTTGTTAATAGCGGGAGTGAAGCAAACGAGCTTGCACTGAGGTTAGCTCGAACGCATACTCATCAAATGGACATTATTGCAATCAAAGGAGCCTATCATGGAAACACTGCGGAGCTTATCAACATCAGTTCATACAAACATGCTGGTCCTGGCGGCGAAGGTGCACCTACGTATGTTCGTATTGTGAGAATGCCTGACACGTATCGCGGCGAATACAGGGGCTCCGATGCAGGAGAAAGATATGCCAAGGACATTCTTCAAGCGACCAAAAAGATTGAGCAAGATGGTCGGGGTCTCGCCGCTTTCATTTGTGAACCACTCATGGGTTGTGGCGGTCAAATTGTTTTTCCCAGAAACTATCTCAAAGACGCTTTCAAGTATGTCCGTGAAGCTGGTGGAGTCTGCATCGTGGATGAGGTGCAAGTAGGCTTTGGGAGAATGGGGGATTACTTCTGGGGATTCGAGACTCAAAGAGTCGTTCCAGATATTGTAACAATGGGCAAACCGATTGGTAATGGCCATCCGATTGGAGCTGTGGTCACGACTCG
>JBHLQJ010000081.1:0-11035 GCA_048884945.1 Candidatus Thorarchaeota archaeon
ATTATCCACCACTGAGTTTTGTGGCATTCTATCACCTTGTAGGCAACATCGATGTCATCATCCAAGACTGGAAAGAAAGTATTTGGACTTAGAGAGTCGTAGAAGTAAAGATTGGGTCTGTGCTCAAGAAGACCTTTGTTGATTACGTAGAAGACAGCACGACCCGTGTTGAGATGGTCCATATGATAGTACCATGCATAGAGCCCTTCAGGTGCAACTACTACATCTGGTCTGTGCTCCTGCAAGTAGCGGGCAATGTGGTTAGCAAAGGCTCTGTTAAGAGTCACGAATCCATCGATATATCCGAGATAGTCTATGTTCTCTCTGGGAATCCCGTGAATGGCACAAGCATTGGCCAGCTCGTTCTCCCTGATCTTCACCAAGAAGTCACCCTTCAGATGGTCATACTTGGCTCCTGGGAGACCAAACTCTCCCTTCGTGACTGATGCAATCCGGATCTCATGTCCTCTTTGTGCCAAGTGATGCAAGAGGTGTGGACAGTTTATCTCAAGGTCATCAGGGTGCGCCTGAAAGAAGACGTATTTTGTCATGGCTCACCCACCTTGATGTGTCTACCTCCATCTCAAGCTGCTGTAGTTACGCTGGGTCACTTCTTCGAGACCCTCAAGGATGCTCCCCGTTCCTTCAGTCCGTTCAACTTCTTTAAGCTCATCTAGGTTCACAGCTCTTCCTTCCTTTGCCGAGAGATAAGACAGGAGAGTGATTGCGACCGCAGCTCGAGCCTGAGCAGGAGTGAATTCAGGCTCAACATTGTTGATTATGCATTCAGCAAAGTGAGTGTCTTCACAACGAGCAGATATCAGGTAGTATTTGGGGTATGGTCCATGTTCAACTTCCGGACTATAGAAGGTTCCTTTCTGCTCTGCGGCTTCATGTGATGAGAAAATCTGGACCGGGCGTTCCCAAGCATGGTCTTCTAATATTGACCCTTTAGTCCCGTGTAACTCGAGCCGATTTGTCAGAGGATGGACTGTGATTGATGACAGGTCCACTGTGACCATTGCTCCTCGTTTGTATCGAAGGAGGACTATTGCATTGTCCTCTCCTTTCTCTGGAGGAGAGTCTAATGCCTTTCCCAACCAACACTGTGCTGAGTCGACCTCTCCCAGCATCCAATTGAGAGTTGAAAACTTGTGGACACCTTGATCGGCCACCACACCTCCGCCTCCCTGTTTATACGTGAAGTGCCAAGAGTTCAGGTCGAGGAACTGCTCATGAGGACAAAATGCCCCTTCATATGACCGACCGAGGAACACATCACCAATCAGCCCACGATCAAGTGCGTCTTTGATGAGCTGGTGCGCAGGGAGAAAGCGATGGTTCTCAGCAACCATGAGCTTGACTCCAGCTCCTTTGGCAGCCTTGATCATCTCGTCACACTCCTCAAGGGTGGTCGCCATAGGTTTCTCGCAGAGGACATGCTTTCCAGCTGCAGCTGCTGCTCTTGCGACTTGAGCGTGAAGACTGTGGGGGACCGCAATAAGCACTGCATCAATGTCACTCTTTAGAAACTCATCAAAATCTGTGAATGCAGTCAGCCCATGTCTCTTTGAAAAGCTCTGTACTGATTTTTCATTCACGTCGTAGGCGGCTACAAAATGAACTTTTGAGTCCTCAAGTTTCTTAAATGGGAGAACATGGAATGAGGCAGCAGAACCACACCCTATCACTCCAAACCTCACGCGATTCATGACATACAAGTGAACAAACTGTGGCATAAGGCTTGCCTTCACATGAGGGATGAGAATCCTTAAGACTTGCTTGAAGCTTCGAGAGCAATCACAGTTAGAGTAGGGGAATACTCATGTCATATCTCTATGGCGTTCTCCTCGCCATAACTTCGGGGATTAGCAATAATGTGGGAACCCTTCTTCAAAAGAAGGTGGTCAACGACCTCCCTTCCGAGGCTAAGGAACAGAGGTTCTTTCGGTCGTTGGTGAAGAAACCTCTATGGCTGGTGGGACTCCTTTTTCAGCTGGCCATTGGGACTTTCTTTTTCATGTTAGCCCAAGTATACATCGGACCAGCCTTAATACCTGGGCTCATGGCAGTAGGACTCATCGTTCTTGCCATAGGATCAGTGAAGCTCATTGGCGAGTCGTTGACTCGTACTGAGATCACTGGAATAACCCTGATAATGGGGGCAATCTTTACCATTGCATTTAGTGAGCTTGTAATAGACATCGTCACTTTCGATTTTCTAGAAACTGGATTCCTGATTCGAATTGGATTGTTCACGTCTGGAACCATTGTGTTGATACTCATTCTCGAAGCCGCGCACCGCAGGTGGAAAAACATCCGAGCAGTGGCAAGAGCACTTATGTCAGGGCTATTCATCTCGATGTCGAACTATTGGATAGCGGTCCTTATGGGAACGATTGTGAATGTCTTCGAAGGGACATTCATTCTCCTAGAACTTGCGCTCTTCGCAATCTCTGCGGTAATCTTGGTCTTGGACAATATCTTCGCGCTTGGGACACTGCAGAGTGCATTTCTCTCGGGGCAGGCAAATCTAATCATCCCAATACAACAGGTTCCAATTCAGATTACACCAGGATTTGTCTTCCTCTTGATATTCTTCTTGTCACCACCGACTTCACTCTCACTCGTCCTCTTCTTTGCGGGAGTGGGTCTGATTGTCATAAGCTCATTCCTCCTCGGGAGGCGTCAGGTGGCACTTGAGTCGATAAAGTGAACAAATGATATTGAGAGATGGCAATTTGTGTCAAAGGTTACGAAGACCTAAATAGCCCGTAACAGAATAATGACAGGTAGCATTATCACAGAAGGGAGAGATAGCGTGGCGAAGAGAGAAGAGATAATAGAAGCCCTTCAGAGATGGGTCGAGCTGCTTGAGAACGATGCTGCGGTGGCAGAACAATTTGAGGGGTTCAAGAAGACATTCTTGATAGTGCTTGAAGACCTAGACTTCTCAGTCCAGATGATCTTCGATGGGACAAACAAAGCGCGGCTTGTGGAAGGCGCAGTCGACAATCCTGAGATGAGCCTCAATGTTGAGTCGGACCTGCTGCTTGGAATTTGCAATGGGGAGATTGACCCAATGGAGACCTTCATGATGGGGGATTTGAAACTGAGTGGAAATATGGCAGATCTCCAGAAGCTCGAGGTGTTCATGGACCTGTTCGATGAATGAGATAGGTGGTCCCCATGAAACCAATTGGGTATGACAGGAAACGTGCAGCTGATATTCTTGAAGCAATGGATATTGATGTCCTTGTAGCATCCACTGACGTTAACGTATTCTATACTACAGGTCTCCCCACACTCCATGTAGCAAACAATCCTATTCTTTGGGTGCTAAAGAATCAGTTTCCATATATTGCACTCATCCGAAGGGATGGCGAAGTCAGCCTCTTTTATTGGATGGTCTTTTCCAGTCTCGAGAAGTTCTCTTGGGTCAAGGATGTAGCAGGTATCATATCACCACAGCAAGCAATGAAACTGGTGTCTGACAAACTGGTTGAATGGAGAATCGGGACTGGCAAAACTGTCGGATTGGAATCACTAATGCCGAGGTATCAGGCGGACCATCTGGTATCAAGATTCCCTGATGTGAAGTTTATCGATGGAGACAATGCATTCCTCAGGATGCGACGGGTGAAGTCAAAGGAAGAGCAGGAGAGAATAAAGAAGTCAACAACCATTGCAGAGAAAGCAATAACGCAAATCATCGAGAAAGTCCATGAGGGCATCACAGACAATGATTTGCTCAAGATTGCTCGTAGAACAATCGTGGATGAAGGCGCAGAAGGGTGGGACCACCTGACCATCGGAATTGGTTCTGCAGACCCTGAAGCACCCGGTGTAGGTACTGTGATGAAAAAGGGGGACATAACACGTTTGGATATAGGAGCGGTCTGGAAGGGGTATGTGTCTGATGTCAGTCGACATGTGGTGATAGGCGAAACTCCTGAGGGTGCTGATGAGGTCGTTGAACGGATGATCAAGATCCAAGACTTTTGTGCTGAGCAAATTAAACCCGGAACATACCCTAACGAGGTCTACAAGGAAGCTATGAAGTTTCATCAGCCGCTGAAGCCAAGTGTGCGACCCATTATCACATGTCACACCATTGGTCTAGAGTGCGAGGAGGAGCAGGTCTTTTCTCGGATGAGAAAAGCAGACTTCCCATTTGAGGAGGGTATGGTCATGGACATCGAAATCTGGGAGAATTTCAAGGACCTAGGTCTGATTGGAGTTGAGGACTGCTATCTGGTTACCAAGAAAGGCTGTGAACGCATCTCAAGTCTTGCCAAGGAAATATTCGTGAAGAGAGGTTAAAGGAGATGAGAGTAAAGGACAAAGTCGTTGTTATGACAGGCGCTGCCTCAGGCATTGGTCGAGCGACAGCCATCCTGTTTGGAAAAGAGGGGGCGACTCAGATCCTCTCAGACATTAATGAGAAGGGTCTGAGAGAAACATTCAACCTGTTGGAGAAAGGGAGAGACCGTGCGGAGATCTTGCGAGTCGACGTGACCAACTCGGGCCAAGTGGAGGAGATGATTGACCACACTATCAAGAAGTATGGGAGAATAGATGTCCTGATTGCTAATGCAGGTGTCGTCAGAGTAGGTCCGGTTGAAGACTTCCCAGACGAGGATTATGACCTTCTAATCAATGTCAATCTGAAAGGTACCTACTACAGCTGTAAGTATGCCATCCCTTACCTGAAGAAGCAAAGATTTGGATCAGTGATCACGCTTGCTTCTGTTGCAGCTCACATTGGACAGGTCAACCATGCCAACTATTGCTCAACTAAGGCAGGGATTCTGGGATTCACACGTGCTCTTGCTCTTGACCTAGCACCATATGGGGTTAGGGTGAACAGTGTATCACCGGGAGCAACTGACACGCCTATGCTGGTGAGTGATGTCACAAAGCAAGCAAGAGAGAGAGGGGTAGACTACGAGGTTGTGAAGAAAGAGTTCGAGGAAGAGGGCGTACTCAAACGCTGGGCTACTCCTGACGAGGTCGCAACTGGAATCCTGTTTCTGGCAAGTGATGAGTCATCATATATGACGGGGTCTGACCTTCGAATCGATGGTGGCTGGACTGCACGTTGACCCAGATCTTAAACGGTCATGCCTCCATCGACTGAGAGACTGATACCAGTGGCAAACTCTGCAAGGACTAGATAGAGGATGCCTTCTGCTATCTCATCAGAGGTGCCAAATCTACCCATTGGTTGTCGTCCAATGAACTGCTTCCTAGCAGCTTCAGGGTCGGGATATTGCGAGAGCCGATATGCCAGTGAAGGTGTGTCAATGGTCCCAGGACATATGCAGTTTACCCGTATACCATCCTCCATGTAGTCGGCTGCCATTGCCTTTGTCAGCGAAACGACTGCACCTTTTGAGGCGCTGTAGGCTGCACGATTCTTTACACCCTTCAGTGCAAGAACCGATGAGGTGTTGACTATGACTCCCTTCGTCTTTCTAAGATGTGGGATTGCATACTTTGAGAGAAGATACACCCCTCGGACATTAACTGCCATCGTCCGATCCCAGTCCTCAAGACTCATTTCATCCACTGGACCGGGGAGAACAATTCCTGCATTGTTGACCAGAATGTCGAGTTTTCCGTAGGTATCGATTGCAGAGTTGACAATCTGTTGGGCTGCATGCTCATCTGAAACATCACCCTGCACGAACGTAGCTGCACCCTTGCCCTTCTTGATGCTTGCTACAACTTTTGATGCTGAGTCACTAATAGAATTACAGATAACACTCGCTCCTTCAGCTGTAAATAGCTTCGCTGTGGCTTCACCAATTCCAGCCCCAGCACCAGTCACAATGGCAACCTTTCCTTTGAGTTTCAAGACACTGACCTCCAAGAGCCTATGTCACAGACCCAAGATTTTCCTTGCTTCTGATGGGTCTGCAACCTCACGCCCGATCTCTTTCGCAACATCTACAACATGCGTAACAATCTCAGCATTGTTACTTGCAGGCTCATCAGGTCGAATGAAGGGGTAGTCTTCAGTTCCAACACGAACATTCCCGCCGCGCTGAATGGATGCTAGAACAATAGCAGACTGTCCACTACCCATTACACTGACTGAATAGACACAGTTCTCAGGCATGTATTTGACACGGTGCATGTATTCATCAATAGTGGGTGGGGACCAAGTACCACCAGGCCACCCAAAGAAAAGTGTGAGTATGTGTGGTGGGTCTATCAGGCGCTTGTCAATCAGATGCCCGAGGTTCCAGTACGACCCTGTATGCCACACTTCCCATTCAGGTGCTATCTTTGCTTCACGACACTTGATACAATACTCCTGAAGCTCTTCCATGGGATGAAGCTGGTTGACCACTAGATCCGTGAAATGCTCATCATGATGATTGAGGATGACACTCATCATGTCAGGACGAGCATCGAATGTAGCTGCACGGTCCTTGATGGGATAGCTCGACATGCCTGCCTGAATGATGATATCACTCCGCTCCCGAATCTTTTTCACGGTCTCGGACTCCTCACCCTGCGGAAGGTGAACATGAGCGACTGCTGCTCCTGCCTTAGCACATTGGACCACATCATCAATCAATGCCTCTGTGGAGAGAGCCCAGTTCTTCAGTTCCGGGTATATCCACGAGTTTGCAGTAGTTGCAGTGATTATGAGTTTTTCATTGTTCATGCCTACTTACCCGACCTTGAAAGAATTCACCGGGTAATAAAATGTAGGTAAAATATCATGACTAGATTGATCCACCAGCGTATGCAATTCCTGTCTTGATGAGGTCAGCGCACAGCAATACAGGTTTCAGTCCTCTGAATACCAGGCACATCGCAAATTGATGCTAATAGACATCGCAGGCTATTGTTCTGATGCGTTGTAACGACTGCGATGACATCGTATGGACCGGTCACAACGTGAGCCCTCTCTACCCCTTCAATACAGCTGAGCCCTTCACAGGCTTCAAATGCTTTACCAGCCTTTGTCTTTATCAAAATCATTGCAGTGGTGATTATAGAAACCTCCTGTTTGAATCGTTTCCTTTTGGAAGGGTGCGGATGAGTCCTTTCCTCACTTCTTCCACACCCTCCTTAGCTTTCTCTGTAGACGATATTTCAACGCAATAGTTCAACTATTCCTCGATTCGAAAATATCCGCAGTGGCAGCTATGCATATGACTAGCATATGGAAAAGGAACTTTCACAAACCCCAGTATCCATATTGTCATAGGGTCACGGCATATTCCGGAGGACCATATACCCTTACGATTTTGGGATCAAGATAATAGCCAAACTGAACTAGAGGGTCGGTCGTCCCTACGTCTATCAGTTCGGGCTGACCGTCTTCCGCTGTTCGACCAATCTCTATGTTGAATCTACTCGGGGGGTCCGTTGTCCTTACAGTCTTTGGGTCCAGAGGGCCAGGATGAAGTACTCTGACTGTTTTTGGATCTACAACACGGGTGGCATCTGCTGTTGAAGCAAAAGCAGTCAGTCCCAGCACCAGAACCAGACTTATTCCAATAAAAAGTACTAACAACCTTTTCTTCACAGTCTCATCTCCTCTTAGACGCCCAATCAATTCATAGAATACCTGTGCACAGTTGAAGCACGCTTCTTGTGCAATTTCAAGTCTTCATCATTTTCTTGAATGGGCTTCTATACAGTAGGATATATTTCCTATTAAGTATTACGCATTATGTGATACAGCTTACAAAATATATATCTCGTATTATGTTTCAATATTACTGTATGCAACGTAATTATTTGTCAGAAATGATATACGGGCGTAATCAATGATTTGCATACTTTAGTTATGATGCAGTGATTGGTAAGGGCGACTTGAACGACTGGCATCTGATAGACTATTGTGAGAATCATTCAAATGGTTCCTGATTTGCCTTCTCTTTGCATATTCAAAAAAGAAGAGGGGTCTCACCCCACTCTTTGGTTTACATCTTCAGTCCTATGCGTCGTTGTCGTAGCCACATATGACTACAACTGCGTCAACTAGAATCGAGACCTGCGCCAATACAGGACTCCAATGGCTACGACTCCAATGACCGCCACTGCTACTGTTACGATTGGTAGGACTCCCAAACCATCTCCAGTTCCAGTTTCAGTGGCAGTTCCATCCATAACTGAGTTTAGCACATATTCAAGGATCTCCTCACTGACGTCTTCGCCTGGCTCATCAGCACGAGCGATAATTGATACTACTATATTATCCTCAGGAATCACGAAGATGTACTGGCCCTCACTCCCCCGGGCGCTGGGAATGTTTTGGGCTGTATCAATCCACCACTGGTAGCCATACCCCTCGTCTTCATGAGTGAATGAAAGGGGTGAAGTTGCCCTGGTAACAAAGTCCTCTGTCAGTATCTCCTGACCATCCCAGGTGCCATTGTTCAGATAGAGGAGACCCAGTTTTGCCATGGAACGAGCAGAAACATAGAGCTGAGTCCCTCCATTGTGGATGCCTTGAACATCAGCATTCCAGCCTCCAGTAGTGATGTTCAATGGGCCAAAGAGGTATTGCGCTGCGAAATCGCGAGTAGACATCCCTGTAGTTTGCTGAATGATTGCAGATAGCAGGTGAGAAGCCCCTGTGGTGTACACCCAGTGGGTGCCAGGGTCGTAGACCATAGGTAGGTTGAGGAAGAACTGAATTGGATTGGGACTTCCAAACATTTGTTGGTACATGTTACTAGGGTCATTATAACTTATGTTCCATTCATCCCAGTCAAGCCCAGTGGTCATCGTCAGGACGTGCTCGAGGGTCATGTTGCCCTTTCGGTTGTCCATATGCTCGATAGTCATCTCGGGGAAGAAGTCAAGAACCCTCTGACTGACATTGCCAATGAACCCTTCCTTGATCGCTATACCTATGAGCGTGCCAGTAAAGCTCTTTGTGCAGGAGAAGATTTGATGAGTCGTGTTCTCGTCGTAATAGTTCCAGTACCGCTCCTGGACTATGTAGCCATTTCGTGTGACGACGAGACCACGAATAGCGGCTTCAGAGTCTTCGATGAATTGCATCATGTCCTCAAGGACAGCAGAATCCATCCCCTGTTCCTCTGGTGTCGTCGCTGTCCAATCAGCACCAGGAAAGTAGATGATTGAGCAGCAAGTGAACGTGGAAGCTTCAATATAGGTAGAGTAACCTTGAGAGAGCAGAAGAAACATAGAGAGCAAAAACACCTGAAGAACTCTAGACTTCATATTATAGGAGAGCCTGTGCATTGAATAAAAGATAGAGGTTCATAGCAATACGTTTTCAAAATCCGGTTGTAATAGAGAAGAGCCAAATCACTATCATCACAATAATTCCAGCTCCTAGAGTCTTCAGACCATAGATGACCACATTCGTTCGCGAAACCCTACCAAGGAAGAATCCCAGAATGAACAGAATGATCATCGCAGTGATAATGGATGATATGAATGCAATCTCAATACTGAGCCCGAAGAAGACCAGCAAGAGTGGTGATGCTGTGATGAGACCTGCAAGGAATGGGGACAGACCATTGATAAGCGAGACCACCCAAACAGTTGTTTTCGTTGCTTGAACAATGCCGCTTCTACCAAGATCCACAAGCATTGATTTCTCTAAGTCTTTAATATCTCTGCGTCTCTCAGCACCCTCTGTCAAATAAGAGGATGTCATTCCAGAAACTAGCATTGAGAAAGATGTTGCGAAGACTGCCAACAGAGAGGTCTGGAAGATGACAGACAGGCCTTGAAAACTCAAAGAGGCTAGTCCACCCATGATAATCCCCAATACAGGTAGTACTCCATCAAACGCATTCATAGCGAGATAACGCCTTGCTATCTCTTCGCCCTGAGTCAACCGGAGGTGTAGGCGAATACGGTCCATGAAACTACAAGATTCATCGATTGGCAGGATATTACAGTCAGGTTCATCAGACAATTATACATACGCTCCTCTTGAGTTTCGTGGCAACCATAAATAGTGTAGCTATCCCTGCAAATCGGTTTTCGTTGCTTCCTCTGGAGAGAAGATTGATGAGCTTGAGAGGTAGTACTAGAAAAGGCTGGTTTCAGGGCATATGAGTTGAGTTCTCCTTCTTTCGGAGCAATAGGAATAGGACAAGAACAGTGGCAATGAGGGGCATCGATCCAGCAATAATGAGCAGAGAAATATCATCGTTTATTGGTGTGGGCGTGGGTGTTGCTGTGGGTGTACTTGTTGTGTCATTCGTTTCATGTATCCACACTTGGACTGTTTCACGAGGGCCAGCACCAAAGTCATTCTCACCAGCAGGCGTTTCAGCATAGAGATAGCTAGCAATCACATGAGCTATCTCTATTGAGTCACCAGTCACATTCATGATCGCTCGACCCTCTCTCTGCATCTGTTGGACATGCCAGCCTAGAGTGTCCCGGTACGCGACCGAGAGACCTGCGACACCTCCTGCAGGCGGACTCATCTCGATGGTGAAGTTGTCTGGTGGCGATGTGAGTCGGTACACCTTGGAACCGTAGCAGTAGAGACCTAGGTTGTCCTCCTGATATGGTAGTGACTCGATGGTCGTGTAATCTTGGATGGTCGCCTCCATATTCCGGAAGCAGTAGCGGTTGTCTGCGAAACCTGGTTCATCAATGGTCAGGGCGGTCATCCAGTCGAGATAGAGCTCGTTGAAGGAGATGCCATGTCCCGCAGCCTCAAGCGCGGTCTCCAGTCCTGCTGCCCCATCACCCTCGTGTTGGACTAGGTCGCGCAGGAATTGCACGCCATATTGCTCCGTAAGGTAGAAGGAGAGAAGGTAGGAAGCTCCATAGTCCTGAGCTTCAACTTCGAAGTAGATGAGGGAGTCATCAATGTCGTTAAGGAAGTCGGAGACCCGGACCGTGAAGTTGGTGGTGGGGAGATATCCTGCATGGTACGTGGCATACTCTGCAGCTCCCTCGAGGATGAAATGGACCTCGTCCCACTCGTTGTTGAACCAGACGAGGTGGTGAAACTCATGGACTATCGTGTTGATGGGGTTGGCTGTGCGATAGCAGATGTAGACCATCT
>JBHLQJ010000082.1:0-11017 GCA_048884945.1 Candidatus Thorarchaeota archaeon
AGAAGCGAGATGACGATAAGCCATCATCTGAAATAAAACGGGACGAACAAATTGTTGATTGGAGAAAAGTCGATTACGATGAAGATAGACGTCTCTCAAATGAAGAATTAATAGACCTCCTGAAGTTACTTCGTCAGAATCCCCAAAAGATGCTCTTCGATCGCGAAGTTGGGATGAATCTCCTAACTCTTGATCATCCCGATTTTCGACGAAGAGTTTTGTTCATTGCTGATGAGTTTGGTCTTTGATAGTTGGTCTTTGATTATTGTTCATTCGACTGTCTTCAATATGATTTGTCCCTCTCATTGAAGAGATTACTGCCGCGATAATACAGAGACCGGTAAACGCCCACACAGTCATCTGAACAGCTTGTCCATATCCTTCTGTGAATATTGGACCTGATGTTGCTCCACCGGGGTTTGTCAAAAGGAAAAATGTTCCAAAGATTGTAGTTACAAGTGCGGTTGCAATCGAGAATCCAGTTGTTCTAGCTATATTTGTAAGTGCACTCACAACACCCATATAGCGTTTAGGAGCAGCTGTCATAATAAAATTACCATTTGCAACACTGAAAAACGATAAACCTGTTCCCATTAGGGCTACGCCAATTGCCATTAATAAAACATTAGGAATCACAAGGGCTATGACAACAAGACCACTTAATTGCACCAGTAATCCAAGGACAGTTTGAATCTTGGCGCGCATTCTTTCTGAAACGAATCCAGCAATTGGACCTGTCACGGATATCATGATTGGTTGCACCATTAAGAAGACACCCGTCATGGACTGATTGAATCCTAGAGCTTCTTGAAGATAAAAAGGCATTAAGAAAGAGATTGGGACCATTGCCATATATGCTAAGATTGCTGAAAAAATACTAGATGATATCCTTCTATCAGCTAATACTCCGGTTGCAATGATAGGAGAATGAAATGATCCTTCTCTTATAATGAATGCTAGAAATGTGATTACTATACCCTCTATAAATAAAATACCAATTTCGAATGAAATTGCGGGGACAAGTGTTACATAGTAAATCAAGAGGAATAGGAACGAGAAGAACAGTGCTGCACCAATTGTATCAAATTTTATTTCTCTTACCTGCTCAGTTTCTGGTATAATGAATTGAACAACTAGGAATCCGATGATTCCTATTGGAAGGTTCACAAGGAATATACTTGGCCACCCATAATATTGGCTTAGTACACCACCAATTACTGGCCCACTTCCTAGTGCAGCCGCAAGGACTACCGAGTTCATTCCAATTGCTCTTCCTCGGTTTTGAGGGGTTGTAAAATATGTGACTAATGCTAAGCCATTCGCCGCGATCATACTTGCGCCGAGTGCCTGAAACACTCTAGATGCAACAAGCATCTCGAGCCCAATTGATATTGCACATAAGAATGAGCCAGTGATGAACACTAACATCCCAAGCTGAAAGATCCTAGTTTTGCCAAGACGATCTCCAAGCTTTCCCATGAGGGGCATTGCTGATGTCACTATCAGAAGATAAGCCACTACAACCCATTGTATCGCTGTCATAGTAGCGCCTAGGCTATCTTTCATTGTGACAAGTGAAACATTCACTATGGATGCATCAAGCGCACTAAGAAAAACTCCAAAACTTGTAGCCGCTACTATTCTGTAGGGTCCTGGCATTGAAGGTTGTGGATCTGTATCAGTTTCTAAGCTCATCGATGGTCCAACTTCTCTGAATGCCACAAGGCAGTATCGATGTCAACTTGTGGAATTTTCTTCTTCTAATTTCTACCTCTTAATTGCCTTTGCGGTCTGGTTCGAAAGCATTTTCAGTGCGTGGCTGAGTCCATTTCTTATGTATGATTGGGAGGATTTGATGAAGCGAGCAAAAGAAGATGTTCTCTGCGCCATTAATGTTTGGAGTTCACTTCTTGAAGAAACCTTTGGCTCTCGTCTTGAATATGCTTATGCGAAAGGGTCTGCTGTCAAGAACTGGAATTCCCCAGCGGATTATGTCCCAGTGATTAGTGACTTAGATATGCATGTCATGATGACTGATTCAGATTCTCTATTTCCAGAAAATAAAACAGGCTTTGACTTAGCAATTAGTGTTTCAAGAAAATACGAAGATTGTTTTAGAGAAATGAGGGATGAATTTCTCCATATACCTCGAGCTCAGGTTGTTCATATCAATCCAGTTTTAGAAGATCCTTCGTTCATTTTGCCCCAAGTGTCTGATGTTCACATCATGATTGGATCTCCAAAGGATGGACAACTTCTATCTCCTGAAGAAATTCGATTAATTGACCGCAAGCAGATTCAGGACGTATCAGAATACCTAATGGATTTACCAAGACAGACCTTTGACCGCGTTGGTCTTGACTTCTGGGCATTACTTCGTCGTATGAATTGGAGGGTATCTCCATCACCGACGAGGCTCCTAACTCAGAACCATCCTGACCCCCTTACGGTTTGGCACTGGAACAGGACACAAATAATCAGGAATTTAATAGAACAAGGCTATGCCAATATTGCTGATTCTTATCGAAAATTCTATGATGTTGGATGGAAACTTTTTCTCTCAGCATTTACTGATTATGACGAGCTTCGGGAAATAATAGTACATGGACAATCTGTGCTTCAAAAATGCCTGGATGAGGTTCAAAAATATGAAACCTAGTTGAAGACGGTTTCCCGTCTATTACGACTTTTCTTTTCTGCTTATTATGTATCTCTTTCTTGATGGATTATATATTTTGAAACGCCTCGGTGAGACAGCTCTTTCTCAATATTCATTATGTGAACTGCGAGAGCTGATTGTGTGTTCTTTAGTGAAATCAAGCTAAGTCTTAGATCACTATCTGTCGCGGATTTTACTCTTTCAGGTAGAATAACTCCGAGTTTCAGATGTCTTTGATGAACCAGCGATTTAGTCGTTTTTTTGTCACCTTTTAGAACTTATTTACAATTGTAACTAAACAAATAGCTAGATAAATTGTAGTTAACAAATTTGCCAGATGCGCTTACAAATCGTAATGGTAAAGAAATATGAGATTATGCCTAAAGTTACAAAACGGAACATAGCATTATTTCCAATATATAGTGGGTTCTAGAGGGTAGGAAGCATTTCCAATCTTGATTCTTAGGACTTGTCTTTTTTTTAATATTTGTAATGTCTTTTTTTTGATGAAAACCCTTTTCAGCCAGTTTGAATTAAGGTTCAAGGTGAATCATAGGATTCGCAAAAGGAGGAAATGTGAAAATTGTCAGGAGCCTCTGGCAGAGCGATGATGTCCATCTTACTAGTTGTTGGCATAATCGTCGGATTTGGTGTTGGTTTTGTAATTCAACCACTTACAGCGCCTCCACCTGTTACTCCTCCCGATGATTATGACATAATAACAGATAGAGGGACAATCATAGTGGGGACCAACGCAGGCTGGCCTCCCTTTGAAATGCTCAATACAACCACCAATGAGCTTTATGGGTTTGATATCGATCTAGCTGAATTGGTGGCAGACTATATTGGTGTGACAGTCGAATGGGTTGACATGGATTTTGATGCCCTTATAGGTGCATGTCAAGCTGGATCGATTGATATGATTGCCTCAGCGACATTCATCACCGCCGCGCGGTGTGAGGTCTTACAGCCACTGTGCTGGTACATTAGAACAAATGAGGTCATTGTTGTCAAGGCTAATTCAACACTTACAGTTAGCTCACTCGATGATCTTGTTGGCTATAATGTAGGCGCTCAAACAGGAACTACTGAGGATGAAGAGCTCTCAGATATCGTTGGCGTCAATCTTGTGAGATATCCTCTTGTTGAAACGATGTTTCAGGACCTGGATTCTGGCGCTCTTGATGCTGTCTATGTGGATGAGCCGATTGTGGCTCTATACAGCACAGTCTACAGTGTCAAGATAATATTCACAGTGACAGCTCCACCGACTGCATTCTATATACGCTATGGCAGCGATAGACTTTCTGCAGCGATAAACAGTGCTATAGCTGAAGGATTCGCTGATGGAACAATAGATGCACTTATTGAACAGTGGTTTGGGTGAGATTGAGTGCAAGGGCCATTTGGGATATTCGATATTCTTGTGCTGATACTCATTAGAGGACTCCCGATGACTCTTGCTCTCACCCTTCTTTCTTTATTAGTTGGTTTTTTGGTAGGAATTGTACTTGCCCTAATTCGTGTATATGCACCATATGGATTGAATTACATTGCTATTGGGTATGAGAAAATATTCAGAGGAATCCCATTACTTGTTCTCATTTTCATATTTGGCGCTGCGTTATTGCGGTATTTTCTGTGGACGGGTTCCTTAGCAAATGCCTTATTTTTCGCCGCTATGCTATCACTTGCTTTGAGAAGTGCGGCTTATCAGAGTGAGATATTTCGCGGGGCAATAATGTCTGTTGATCCGGGACAGATGATGGCAGCAAAGTCTGTTGGAATGAGCACTTATCAAGCAACTCGAAGTATTATATTGCCACAAGCGCTAAGACTCTCTTTACCTGGATGGGCAAATGAATATGCAGTCGTCATCAAAGATACATCTTTGGCTAGTGCGATTGGCATATCTGACCTAATATATCAGGCTCAAGCATTCACATGGGACTATCCAGCCCTCTTTCTTCAAATCATACTTGTTATAGCGATCATCTATTTCGTGTTTACATACCCTGTTACCAAGTATCTGGGAGAGAGTATGGTATTGAAGCTTAGACAACTCGGACTTGGAGGCGGCAGATGAAAATGGTTGTTCTAGAAGTGAAAGATGTGTGGAAAGCATATGACACGCTTGAGGTGTTGAAAGGTATATCCTTTGATGTAAACGAAGGGGAAGTGAAGGTCATCTTCGGGCCAAGTGGGTCGGGGAAAAGTACTCTTTTGAGAGTCATCAATATGCTGACGCCTCCCGACAAAGGTGAAGTCTTTCTTCGTGGAGAAAGTCTTACGAATCCCAAAGCGGAGCTTAGCAAATTACGTTCCCACATTGGTTTTGTATTCCAAAATTTCAACCTCTTTACACATTTGAAAGCGATAGATAATGTTAGCATAGGTCCTCGCCTCGTGCTTGGGAAGACAAAAGAAGAGGCTGAAGAGGCTGCGCATAAAGCACTGGAACATGTCCGGATGAACGAATGGAGTAATCACTATCCAGCGGAATTAAGTGGTGGCCAACAACAACGTGTAGGAATTGCGCGATCTCTAGCTATGGAGCCTGATCTCATCTTGTTTGACGAACCCACCTCCGCTCTTGATCCTGAACTAATAGGAGAAGTATTGCAAGTAATGCTTGACATCGCGAAAGAAGGAACTACAATGGTGGTCGTCACGCATGAAATGGGATTTGCTCGCGCGGTGTCGAGTGAGATGATCTTCATGGATAAGGGTGTCGTTGTGGAAAGAGGCACTCCACAGCATTTCTTCACGAATCCCGAATCTGAGAGAGCAAGAACCTTCCTGCATAAGTTGGAGGTCTTGTACGGACAGGCAGAGAGCGATACGAATTCTCAATAGTGGAGGTTTCTAGCTGACAACTACATCACTAAATCATCTCATTGGTATCTCTGATATATTCGAAGACTTAGAGAAAATAGGGCAATACATGCCCGAACTAGTCAATGGTTTTATGATGATGATGGGGATGTATATATTTGCGCTTGCATTCGGCTTTGGGCTTGGGTTACTTGTGGCTATTGCCCGACACTATGGTGGCCGCATAACTTCAAGAATAGCGACAGCTTTCGTTGAGTTCATGAGGGGTACTCCATTATTAGCTCAGATTCTGGCAGTAACTATTCTTCCCTATGCAATCAATATTTGGCTAGGGTCTCAGGGTTTACCTCTTATCGATGTTACTTGGCGCATAACGATAATTGATGTATATGGAATCCAACGGACAATTCTGAGTACTAGGATTCTATTATGCATGATTACTCTTGGTTTAAACAGTGGTGCATACCAAGCTGAGTTTTTCCGCGGTTCATTATCATCTCTCTCGGCTGGTCAGACACTTGCAGCTCAATCAATAGGAATGACAAAACGTCAGGAAATCAGACACATAGCACTTCCTCAGGGATTAAGACGTGCTATCCCGTCATGGGCAAATGAAGCAGTCTATCTCCCAAAGTACATCACAGTTGCATATTTCGTTGGTGTCCCTGAGTTGTTTGGCGCAGCAAAGTTGGTAGCAACACGTACCTACGAAGCGCTCCTAGTGTATGGTTTGATTGCTATTGTATTCCTAATCCTAATTAGCGCCATATCACTCCTACTGGATTACGTATACAAACGGATTAAGATACCAGGACTTTGAATCGCAGTTGCAGACTAAAAATCAGTTGCAAGTACAGAGTTTATCTATATCCCTTAAATTGTATACCTTAATGCATACAAATGTATACTATTTGTACACATCTGTGTGCTTATATTCAGTTTTGGAATTTTCAAGGTTGGGTGAGTAAAATTGACGTCGCGTGACATCCAAATGGAAACAAGTGCAGATATACTTTCTATAGCTTCAAGATACATCGTTGTTAGCGTTCTGGTAATTGCAGTAGGTGCAGTTTCAACAGTCTATGCAATCCTTGATTATCTTGTTTACGGACTACTTCATGGGTTGTTTTTAGTCTTAGGTGGATTCTTCCTTGGTATTGCATTCATTATAATCGGGCTCTTCATTGGAGCTTGGGGTCTATACTGGATGCGAACAGAAGGCAAGCGTCTACGCAAGAGATTCGAAAGCAAAATTACTAGTGCAGGAGGCACGAAATCATGAAACATGCTGAGAAGGAGATGAACGTTCCAAAATCAGAAACTCCAATACTAGAAGAAGAGAAACCAAAGGTCAAAGGTGAGAAGCCGCCAAAGATTCGAAAGGTGAAAACCGTAACCTGGGAAGATGTTACTCAGAAGGTCTATGATCGTATTGAGTGGTATGCTACAAGGTTCATCATCATGTCAACAATAGGCGTAGTGATTGGTTTCATCGCACTGGTCTATGGTGGAATTGCCTATGTCTTCACTTCAGCTACATTGGAAGATGCAAGTGTATTCTTGGCTGTATTCGTAGGTGTAGGTGCAATTGTAGCCTCACTAATCCTTCTAGCGTGGGGATTGTTCTGGCGAAAGAAAGTCGAGATACGAAACATATTCTAGTAATGCCTAATTCTCTGTCGTTTCTACTTTCCACAGTTCTAGTGGGACTAGATCTTACCTCACACTAGAACTGCTCTAGTGCTCCTTTTCGCCGTACAAAACGCTCGGTGTACCGAAACATTAGAGCTCCAACTATAAAGAAGATGATGTCTAGAATTATTAGAGCTCCAACTGCTTGTGCGACACCCTGATAGGCGAGTCCATTCATCAGGAACCCTCTAAATGCTTCAGTACTCCACGTGAGAGGGGATGCACTGGAAATGTATTGTAGTATAGGTGGTAGTACTGAGATTGGATACGCCATTGGAGCTACTAGTAGTAAACCACTGGTTATGAACTCCACAATCATCCACCCTTGCTTGGCTAACAAAACAATGCATGTGATCGCAAATGCGACTCCTTGTAGACCTATAATAGTAAGGGCAATTATACCTAGTGCTGGTAAAATACCCCAAACATTCAATGTCACACCAAAGAATATTATGGCGGCAGAAAGCTGTAACATGACACCCAGTCCTCCATGTTGAAGGTTGTGCAACATAGACCCCCAAACTAACGTACTTCTACCCATTGGAGTAGTCATGAGAGTTTCAAGTGTTCCTCCGTTTTGTTCTCTCCTCAATGAGAAACCAGTCCCCCACATGAGACTAATTGTCAAACCGATAATGGATGTTCCTATGGCAATATAGGTCACCCAATCCAATGTACCAGCTAAATCATTAAGAACGAGCGACTCTGATCCTCCAGCTACTGCGGTTCCAGTTATTAACATGGGAATGAACCAAAGGAAAGGCATGACAATAAACCAAAGCACACTCAATGGATAGCTCAACTCAATCTTCCATATGTTGATTGAAATTGCCCAAGCAGCTCTAGCTTCTGATCTTAGACCCTTTCTAGTCCACATCCTTTGAAAGGCTTCACTCTCTTGATGAGTCATTTTAGAACCCTCCCATACTTCCTCGTTCTTTTGTCCAGTTCTCGCCCCATCTGAATGCAAGTATACCTATTGTCCAAAATCCTATGATGAGCATCAGCATCCAACCAGATGCCTGCAAGAATGAAAAAGGCTCAAACACTCCTGTGATAGCGAGCTCTCTAATCGATATGATTGCAATTGTCGATGGCACTAGCACTGCTGCATACCTTGCTGCAGCTGGTAGAGCTTGCAGTGGGTATGTTATTGGCGATAGAACATAGGTCATGTTTGATATCAGCTCGGTCAAGACACTTGGATCTTTGAACACAAGTATCAATCCTGCAATCAGGAAGCTGAATCCATAGAGGGCAAAAACCATCATGGTCAGCATAATGACTATTGGTGCAACCATTGTGAAAGCATATGTGACACCAAAGAGTAGCGAGGATATTGTCAATAGCACACAGGCTGAGAATGTACATTGCAGTGTGTCAGAGAATGCTGCACCCACTAGGATACTAATTCTAGGGACTGGTGTCACAAAGAGTGGTTCCAATGTGCCTGAGAATTGCTCCCAGCGGAAGTTATTGCCCACTGACCAGATACTCTTGTCCACATACTGATAGACAAATACTGCGATGATCGAGAATGTGATGAAATCTTGGAATCCCGACAGCTCAGTGAAGTGCTGGCTGGTTCCTGGTCCCGCTATCGCAATCATCATGAGTATGTACGGTGCATACCATAGGAGGGGCAGTATTCCCCAAATGAGGAAGTTCGCTGGATATCGTATCGCAATTCGTAGGTTCTTTAGTGCAAAGACCTTTGCTGCTTGCCAGTCCATCAGTCTGGGTCTAAAGCTCCTGAGGTAAACACTCTCGACAGCTCCAGACTCTTCTTGCGTTATATCTACGATCGTCAATCCTCAATCCTCCGTCCGGTCAGTTTCATGAAAACATCATCTAGAGTGGGTTCTTTCACCTCAAAGTGTTCAACCTTCACTCCTGGTGTCTGATGCATCATGTTCAGCAATCTGTAAGCAAGTTCATACCCATCCTCTGCAGTCACAATTAGCTCAGAGTGCCCGTTTCTCTCTGTTGAGGAAGCGGACATCACCATATCCATACTTCTAATGCTTTCAATGTCAGGAGTCCCTACAACCTTCATGTGAAGGCTATCATAATGTCTGACTTCTTCTTTGAGTTCCTTTGGTGTTCCCAAACTCTTCAGCTCGCCCTCATTTATCAGAGCGATCTTATCACACAAAAGGTCCGCCTCATGCATGTAATGCGTTGTCAACAATATTGTCCTATCTCGCAAGGCATTCCTGATATACATCCTCAGGTCTGTTGCGAAAGTTGGGTCAAGGCCTTGAGTTGGTTCATCTAATAGTAAAATTGGGGGGTCATGTAGAAGTGCTCTAGCGAAGACTATTTTCATGCGCATTCCGTGCGACAAGTTTTCTGCCTTCTCATCTGCTTTGTCTAGCAGCCCCATTCGTCCCAAGAGATCGTCTGCTCTCTCCTTTGCCTCATTGTTTGACATTCGGTATAGCTTTGCAAAGAAGATCAAGTTCTCTCTGGCACTTAGTTTCCAATAGATTGAGCGTTCGTTGCCCTGACATACACCCATCGATGCTCTAGCATATGTTGATTCCTTTAGTACGTCGTACCCATTTACTTTAGCAGTCCCTGATGTGGGTAGGACTAGAGTTGCAAGACATTTGATTAGTGTGGTCTTACCCGCGCCATTGGGTCCCAAAAGGCCGTAGATTTGACCCTTCGGAATGTCCATTGTGATGGATTGGAGCGCCTCAACTCTAGTTCTCTCTACAGGGATGACTATTGCTCGCCTTCTAATGCTGATGAAGGTCTTTGAAAGGTCATTTATTTCTACAGCGTTTTTATTCAACGTTAATTACCTCCCCCAAGTCGGGTGAGAGTCTTGGTGTTCGTTCGTTTTGCCCATAATTTACACTCGGATGATACACTACCCGAGTGAGAAAGAATCGCTCGGGTATTAAACCCGTCTAAGTATTGTGAGCATGCTGAACACCTATCCCCGAGCGGTTCGTTTTCTCTATATGAATTTTACCACGAACGCGTAAAGAGGTTTTTTTGAGGAATAAAAATATACAATCGTGTCCATGCGGTACCTTCCGATACTATCTTAGGAGGGTGTTCAATTGCCCATGTATTATGCAAGTAATCCCCGATTTGATTCTTGGCTCAGCAATAGGACTATTGGGTGCAGCTCTCTATGGCTTTTCAGTTGTTGTATATCGTTCGCAGGCTGATGAGATCAACCCAGTTGCGGTCAGTTCCATAAAGATGTGGGTTGCTTTGCCATTCATGATACTCATGACTTTGCTCATACCCGGACTAGAAGCTGCATTCCTCCCAATGACAGCAGTAATCCTCCTTTCTACCTCAGTCATATTCGGTGCAGTAATAGGCGATACAATTTACCTCTGGAGTCAAGAGAGAATCGGAGTTTCCTACGCATTTCCAATCGCTATGTCCTTCCCAATCATTACTTTCTTCATGACTGTTGGATTCTTGAGAGAACCATTGATTCTTTCAAGACTTGCAGGTGCAATCATCGCTGTTATTGGTGTTGTCTTAATTTCAAACGAGCAGAATCGAAATCAGAAAGATCATGAAGTGCCTGTAAAACTCAACATTTTAGGAATTCTTGGAGCTGTGGCAACAGCTCTACTCTATGCTGCAGGAACTACGATTCTCCAAGTTGGTATTGAGGGTGTTGATCCAATCGCTGGAAATCTGATTCGGATGATTGTTGGTTCAATTGCATTCGTTCCAATGGTAGCCATTGCTCGGGTGGGAGGGATGACTTTGCCTTCAAGAAAAGCCACTACTCGAGTTATTATCGCTGGTTTCTTTGGTATGGCAATAGGATCCTTACTCTATGTCATGGCTGTT
>JBHLQJ010000083.1:0-11009 GCA_048884945.1 Candidatus Thorarchaeota archaeon
CTTTCTATCATTACTTACCACAATAGTAGCTGTGTTACCTTGTGGGGTTGTAGTTGTTCCTGCAAGTGCAGTATAGCCCTGAGAATAGACAACAGCATCACCATCATCACCAAAGATAGTACCCGACGTATAGTTATACATTGAATGATCATTTGGCTCTGTGAAGATAGGATGAGATGCATCCCAGATATACATTGATGGTTGACCTGACAGACTGGAACTCCACTCCACACCCATCTTTGACCACAATGGATGTGTTGGATGACTATTCACGTCAAAGGAAGTCAGTATTAATGTTCCACCTGTATTTACGAATGCATATAGCTCATCATAGATTATGGATTCAGGGAAATAATTGACATTGTTATAGATTAGCAGATCCCATGACTGCGAATCAACAAAGTCATCCAGATATTGACGTGTATTGAAGAGCGAGTACGATAGTCCAAGATCTCTAAGAGCTCGACACACAGCATCATTCCATCCTAGATAATCAGTATGGACAAGAATCCTTGCACCAGTTGATGATAGCCAATTCAAGACATTCAATGCGAATTGAAGGTTGGATTGCTGGGATAATTGTCCATTATCAAAGATGTTCTGATCCGAGGAGAGGATCGCGCGTCCCGCTCCAAATTCCTCACCTGCCACGACGGAATCAGATCCATCAAACCAGATGCTAGTGGCATTCCCAATCACACTCAAATAATTCCTGTAGCCCATTGCTAATGCGGTGCAACTTTCGAGGGTAACATGAGTTCCAGGGGTCATTGAAGCAAAATCCAAAACATCAGTTGTTCCAAGACTCATGTCGAAATTCTGGAGCAATTGGTTGAGATAGGTAACTCCATCTCCGCCTATTCCTGTCCTATCTCCTAGTACTAAAAGACTTCCACCACCATCTACCCAGGTTTCAACAACTGCACGTTCAGCAGATGAGAAATCCAAATCTGGATAATCGATGACTAGTACATCATATTTGGCAAGACGCCCAGATGTCAGATTACCAGATGATGAGGGGTATAGTTTGTCAAATGTGTAACTATGATTTACAGCAAGTGTTCGAAAATGCCCGAAATTACTAACAGGATCGTAAATCGTCGCAAATCCAGCATCCCATTCGTCAACACTCAAACGAGGTGAATGAGAAAGATCAAAGACGATGCGCCCCTTTGGTCGAGGAACCAACCATTCTACTGAATCGATGATAATACTTTCAAATGTAGTTGGAATTGATGAACCATCGCCTGGTAGATGAACAACCCGACCTCCTTGATATCTGCTGTCCATAGCAAAGGCGGATATGTATGGTGAATACGTCACATTTCTGAAAAGGGGAGTAATATAACTCCAAACAGGTGAACCATCAAATACACCATCAGCAATTGTGACCCAAGCTGAGGCTCTTTCTGATACTGTATCATTGATATGATAGTCTTTCATAGCGGGATGACGAGCTACTACTCTCTGAACATCAAATGAGAGATTACCCCACATTATCCCATATCCATCCCAGGTCAGTTCAGGCCAAACAATTGCTTGATATGCAAGATAACTGAAAGCAAAGTTAAAAGACAGAATTCCTCCGCCGCCCAACCAATATTCATAGACAAGATGAGCAATACTCTCCTTTGGCAGATTATTCACTAAGACAAATACATCATAATCTGCTGTCATTAATTCATGATTTAGAATATCTTGTGTCGTGAGTAGAGTTACCTCGTGACCTGCATCTTCAAGAAGGGATTGTAACTCATCAACATTGTTTGTCAATGCGAATGATACAGATGCATCAACAGGAGTAGTGGTATTATCCTCATTATAGATGGCTACTCGAGCAGTATGTTCTCCACCTTGTGAGGGAATTACGAAATCAACAGGGGTAGCATCTACATTCATTGAGATGAATATAGAAGGTACCATCAACAAGCTTGCTAGGAATATCAATGAAATCAATATTGGCGTGACTCGTGTCAACGTCTACACCTCCCGAATCTGTGCATATTCTAATTATATAAATAAACTAGAAAAAAGACTCCTGATAACGATACTACAATTGCCAGTTTTGCCATTTGGTAATCTTGATTAATGATGATCAACGCATGTTCAAAATCAACAATTGAGATGAGAGATACCGTAATGAGCGATCATTCAGAAATGCTTGATTATAAAACTGTTACAAACTCAAACACCAAACCGGTTGTTCTTCTTGGTATTCTTACGCTCTTAGCTATTACTGCTGCAGCAATACTTCATGTGAACCAACCAGAATTCATTTTGGATAGATTTTCAGGTATAACTGATTTTGAGTATTCACTCTTTGACACTACGCTATACTTGTCATATCTTATCATTGGTATTGTTACAGGTTTAATGTCTGATCGATTAGCCAAACGTCGCATCTTTGTGATGGTTGGTGCTTCTGGTTCTGTTGTTTTCTATTGGTTGATGACAACTACACTCTCATATCCAGTGCTCTTGATATACAGATTCATACAAGGATCATTCACAGTAATGACATGGCAAACATTCATGACACTAGCAATTGATTTCTCTGATACTAATAACCGTGGAAGAAACATGGGTATCTTTGGAGCTTTTCTGGCAATCGCAATGGGGCTCGGACCTGCGATAGGAGGAGCAATTGCATCATATGGCGTATTTACCCCATATTACACTGCATCAGTGCTGAATTTAGCTGTTTTAGTAATAGCATTGGTAAAACTTAGAGACCCCCCTATGACCAGAGCTCGACCGACCTTGAAGGAAAGCTTCATGCTCGCCAAGAAAAGTCCAGAGTTGGTGGTTCCTGGAATTTTCAATCTTTTCGACAGACTTCATATTGGATTTATTCTAACTGCATTACCATTTTTCCTAGCCGTAATATTGGGATTGGAAGAATCACTCAGAGGGCTATCACTTGCTGTATTCGCTTTGCCTTTTATAATTCTACAATACCCAATGGGCAAACTATCAGACAAGTACGGAAGATTTAGACAACTTGTTGTGGGAAGTATTGGTTTTGGTATTACTTTATCAATCATCGGATTTGTTGGCATACAAGGTTTCAATCTGTTGCTCATCATGTTAGCAATCCTTGGTTTCTTTTCCGGAATCACCGGGCCTCCAGCTATGGCGCTTGTAGGAGATATTGTTAGTCAGGAAGACTCTGCTATGGGTATGGGTTTCTTCAATTTTCTTGGGAATCTAGGAATCACTGTGGGTCCGATTATTTTTGGATTACTCAATCCCTTGATAGGTATGGCTAATGCTTTTGTAGTCGTAGGTGTGACAGAACTAACAACTCTTGCATTGAATATTGCACTTGTTAGAACGATTTTCAAAGAGAAAATCATCTAGGTGAATGTGGTTGGATGCATGTCAATAGAAGAAATTCTGATTATATTGGCTATTGAGATATGTGTCATTGTAATTGTGGTTTGGATTGCTTGGTCTGGTATAATTGGTGCACCTTGGTTACCAACACCAAAAAACAAAGTGAGAACCATGCTTGAATTCGCAGAAGTGAATCCAGAAGACACATTGTATGATTTGGGTTCTGGCGATGGCCGAATCATTGTTATGGCTGCTAAAGAATTCGGAGCAAATTCCATTGGGATAGAGGTAGATCCACTTCGACTTTTTTGGTCGCGTTTAGCGATTAGACGCCATAAGCTAGGAGAGAAAGTCAAAGTGATTCGAGCCAATTTCTTCAAGGTAAGTCTTGAAGATGCTACTGTTGTGACATTGTATCAGGGACATGAAATCAACAAGAAGATTAGAGCCAAGCTCGATAAGGAACTGAAGTCAGGGACGCGTGTTGTTTCATATCGTTTTATTCTTGATGGGTGGACACCAACCAAGATGAACAAAGACAAGTCAATTTACCTCTATATTGTTTAACTTGAGCCATTTAGGCAGAGTTTTCAAGTTTCAATCAATAAGCACCTAGATGATTATCAACAAAGTCCAATCTAAGAGTATCATAACAAAAAGCAATATTCCAGGGATTGACTTCGTAGTTAATCCATACATAGGATGTCAGCATGCATGCATTTACTGCTACGCTGAATTCATGAAGCGTTTCACCGGTCATATTGGTGATTCATGGGGGGAATTTCTTGATGTAAAGAATTACGATTGGGAAAGAATTCACCCTGAGAAATATAATGGCAAGACGCTTCTTCTTAGCTCGGTAACTGACCCATATACTCCATTAGAAGTGAAATATGAAAATACAAGACAAATTTTAGAGAAGCTCGTTGGTACTAAAGCCTCTGTTCAGATACTGACAAAATCTAGCTTGGTCACTAGAGATATCGACCTTTTCAAACAGTTTGACAACATCGAAGTTGGCATCTCCATCAATTCGCTTGATGATGAGTTTGTGAGAAAAATCGAACCACGGGCATCAAAACCACAGGATCGTCTTGATGCATTGAGAATTATTTCAGAAGCAGAAATACCAACCTATGTCTTCATCTCCCCAATATTCGCGAGGATATCTAACTGGCAAGCCATAATCGAAGCAGCGTTACAAATCACAGACGATTTTCGATTTGAGAATCTAAACTTCCGAGCACACAATATTTCCCGTATTATGAATCTAGTCAAAACAAAATATCCTGAATTGTCGGAATATTATGATCAGATAAGATGGCACTATTCATTATGGGATGAGATTGAAGAGGACATTCAGATTTATTGCGCCATGAAAAATATTAGATGCGAAATCGATTTCCACCATGGAGGTTTTACAAAGACTACATAATACCAGATTCTGAAAGATTCTCTATGGGATAGATCTCTCAATCCAATCTTCTAGTTTGGGAATTTGAATGCCGGTCAAATCTCCAAGTAAATTATAGACAACCCTAATGTGGTACATCTGCTCCTTCATCAGCTCAATAGCACCCTCACGTAGTCCCCTTGATGGGGAACCTTCACCTATTGATATTAATACATCAAGCAATCGTCTGAGAATAGCAATAACCTCAAAATATTCTATTTCATCAATTGTACGCCCAACAGCTCTCTGATAGCCATCAAAAATCATATCTCGATTTTTCTTTGTTGAGTAGGCTCTTGTTAGAAGCAAAGTCCAAGCAAGATCGGACCGAAAATCTCGAACTTTGGATGCGCCCCAATCAATTACAAACGGGTTTCCGCTTGCATCGATTAGAATATTCATAGGATGAAAATCTCCATGTGTAATAGAAGGCTGTTTGCAAGGAACTCTATCACCACGAGCCTTGAGCCAATCAAGTATTGGATTTAGTTCGCTCTTCCTAAATCGGTCGATAGTGTCTTTATAGTCAGCGAGAGTTGTGTTGATAATAAAGTATGGATCATCTGTAGGATTGACTTGGGGGTTCGACATAAAGTAAGTCCAATCCAGATTGTGCAAGTCAACAAATAACTTGCTGAACAAGTTAATCCATCTTGTTCTATCAACGCCGGGCATAGATATTATGTCCTCGAGGGTTTTTCCGTTAATTCGTTCCATAATCATGAAGGGGTGTCCAAGGATGGATTCATCTGTTTCAGTTAGATGTACCTTTGGAACTGGATAACCTACTTCTGAGAGTTTTTTCATTACAATTGATTCTCGTTCTGGTTTTTCGCTAATCCCAGGAGCATATACTCTGATAATGAGTTCCTCTTTCTCTTTCCCTTTGTCAGAAATCCATTCCAAGTCAAAAGAAAAAATCTGGGTTTCCCAACCACTCGTAATATCTTTGTAATTAGAAATTTGCAAAGAGGTTCGATTTGGAAAACAGCGCTGTAGGTATGCAAGAAGGGGATATGAATCCATGAATTGTAAGAAATCAGCTCTATTGATTTATTTTTGGTTGCAGCTCTGATTTATTTAATGAAGCTCAAATTACCTTGTTTTCATTGAATTTTTATTACTGTGGAACACATAACAAGGGTATGAAAAAATTAGACAACTGGATTGTGAAAGAAGAGGAAGATGGGCAGGTTATCTGGTTACTCCTTAATCGTCCAGATAAGAAGAATGCATTTAGTGATAATGTAGTAGAGGAATTGAACCAATTTCTTGATGAACTGGCATCAAATTCAAGAATACGTGTTCTTGTAGTATCCAGTGCATTGAACGACACATTCACTGCTGGAGCTGATCTTGAGATATTTTTCAAAGCGTATGAAGGGGATGTTTACCATGAAGCTTTTCAAATATCAGAGAAAGTTCAAACTGTGTTTGCAAAGCTTGAAACCTTGCCAGTCCCAGTCATATCTGCTGTAAAGGGAATCTGTTTCACAGCTGGACTCGAACTGTCTCTCTGTTGTGATATGATAGTTGCTGCTAATAATGCAACATTCGGTCAAATTGAAACCAAGTTTGGAATTATACCTGGTGGAGGTGGCACGCAGCGACTTACAAGACTTGTGGGTCCTTTGAAGGCACGAGAAATTATTTACACATGCGATATCATCGATGCTGAAGAAGCACTGCGAATCGGATTAGTGAATAAAGTAGTTCCCCTTTCAAATCTAGAAGTAACTGTTAACGATATATGTAGAAAAATCATTAGGAACTCAAAACATGCCATTATGAAATCGAAGGACTTGATTAATAAAGCGATTTATAACAATCCAGATGGGTTCTTTGGAGAGAACCAGGGCTTCGGCGAAGCATTTGCTTCAGGAGAACCAATGGAAAGATTTTCTGCGTTTGTCCAATCTAGAAAAGAGAAAAAGAACAGCGGAGAATGAATAGTTGCTCCTTCATATCCTAAGCAAATTAGTACATTAGATTCTTCTATTGCAACTCATCTTATCTAAACCATATTACTTAAATATAGTTAATTTCACGTTCTCTCGATGCAGATGAGGTGAGTTTATGGCAGTCGCATTAAAGGCTTCAACCAAGATTCTTGACTTAGCGAATGAATTTCCATTTCTATTTGATACGCTTGTGGAGATATCACCAAAACTCAAGCGACTTCAAAATCCAATATTACAGAAGACCATCGGACGTCGAGCAACTCTTACTGATGTATCTAAAATGTCGGGAGTGCCTCTAAATAGACTCTATGTTTTACTTTCTGATTCAATCTCAAAGAATGCTGGTGAAGAGGTAATAATCAGCAGAGAAGACAATGATTCTGGTGATTGGCAAAAAGAACTAGTAAAAAGACAAAGGAAACTGAAAGACTTAATCCTTGAACTTCATGAGGGAGCAGACATCAACAAGTTGCAGTCAAAGTTCAAGGAGATTCTTGGTGATGTAAGCGCATCTGAGATTGCTGAAATGGAACAATCACTCATTGATTCAGGAGAACTAACAGCTCACCAAGTAACAGCATTATGTGATCTTCATGTGCTAGTGTTTAAGGAATCTCTGGATGTTCAACAAACTCCACAAACCACGCCAGGCCATCCAATACATACTTACCTGCGAGAGAATGAAGAAGCGAAAAGACTTGTCAATATCCTAAAAGACAGTCCAGATGATGTTACTAGTTTAGAAGAATTACGAAAGATTACAATTCACTACACCCGACTTCAGAACCAACTCTTTCCAATATTGGAAAAAGCGGGAGTTACAGGCCCATCCACAGTCATGTGGGCAAAACAGGATGAGATCCGTGACATGTTCAGTAGTCTGGAAAAGTCTAAGCTTAATGACTTGCTAACTGCCATTGAAGAGTTAATTTACAAAGAAGAGAATATCATGTTTCCAATGGCACTGGAAACTCTTTCAGAATATGACTGGGTCAAAGTTCGTACTGGAGAAGAAGAGATTGGCTATGCATGGATAACGCCAGGAACTGAATGGAAACCTATCTCACCAATAGATATTCATCAAATAGAACAAGAAACTGAGTCGCCAAAGATCAGCTTGAATACAGGAAAACTAACCCTAAAAGAAGTAGATCTAATCCTAAGGCATTTACCCCTCGATATTTCATTCGTTGGAGTAGATGAAAAAGTCAAGTACTATTCAGCCAATGACGATCGAATCTTTCCTAGAAGTCCTGCGGTTATTGGCAGGAGTGTAATAAACTGTCATCCTAGTAAAAGCTATGACAAAGTACAGAATATATTGACCAACTTCAAAGAAGGTAAAAAAGACAAAGCGATATTCTGGATTCAGATGAAAGGACACTTCTACATAATCGGTTATTATGCAGTTCGAGATGAGAATGGAAAATTTATTGGAACATTAGAAGTAACCCAAGATGTTACTGAAGCAAGAAGTCTTGAGGGTGAGAAAAGAATACTAGATTGGAAATAAGCAAATGAACATCTAGTACTGTGAGGATTTTAATTAGTGGCAAAAATGATTCGCTAGTTATTCTAGAAAGCTGAAAATTTCACTGAGAAAGTATATTCAAGATAATTAGCTTCTCCAATAATTTGTTTGAAGCTCAATCGTTCTCACCAAATTTTACAGTTGGTCGCGTTTCATTATTTTCTATGCCACAGACGTTTTTCATAATTGTCAAAAGTGTCCCAGCTTACCAAAACAGATTATAATCGCGTTTCAATTTCTGATACAACAGTGGAAGGATAAAAATGAATCACGGATTAGCGTTAGAAAGACGATCTTGTGCTAGAAATGCAGGAATTTTCATTTTGGTTAGAATACTACTTGGTAGCTTCGTCTTTTTTTCACTGAACGCAATGTACTACATACCAGGAGAAACTATGTTTTCTGCAGCACAAGGGGTCAAAGCCAATGTTTTCCTCTTCATTGGTGTTATCATTGCTCTGTTCTTTATGTCGCTCTTCAGTCTAATTATTGCATTTCCGCTTAACAATGTTCTAACCTCAGTACACAAGGATTTATCGAAGATTGCTCAGAGTATGAGGATAATTGAGGTTATAGTATTCATTACAAGCATGGTATTGCTATTCGCTGAAATACAGGTTTTTTATCAGGTGTTGCTTTTTGGCATTCTCTGCTATGGTCTTAATCTGATTATTATCGGATACCTGGTTTTCATATCAGGATACCTCAGTAAGTTTGTAGGGATTATCCTAGCGATTGGAGGATCGATGGGATATTTATTCGAAGTCTTGACTCATTCTCTTGAGCCTAGACTCATTGGTGTATCTACTATAGGCGTATTAGCTGCAATCTTTGCAGAGATTTCACTAGCGATTATCCTGGTAGTGAAGGCAATGCAAATGAATCTTGAAAGCCCTGATACAAAAGAAAGGGTGATCAGAATCCTGCGGCAATTGGGTGAGGCAACAACAGATGAGATCATTACTGAGGCTTCTAAGGAATCAGATGAATGCAAGGATCGCGTTCCCAACAATTTGGTCCTCCTAGAGGGCGAGGAAATTGTTACTAAGAGATTTTCTAAAGAAAAGAAAGGCTATGTTTGGACATTAGTCAATAAATAATGAGAAACAATATTAGAGGTTACAGGCATGGAAGATAACATGGAGAGGGAGTTCAATGAAAATTTTGATGAGCGTTTACCCTTCAAATCAAAAATGGCTTTTGGATTAAGTCAAGCTTCCATTAATATTCTTCAGATTATTGCCTTGGGTTCTGCGATCACTTTTTACTATAACGTAAAACTAGGTTTGAGCGAGGAATGGATTTCCCTAGCTTGGCTCCTGTTTGCATTCTGGAACGCTATCAACGACCCATTATTTGGAATCCTCCAAGAAAGAATTGATACAGATATGGGAAGGCGCATCCCAGTTCTGCGCTATGGTGCACTGTTCTATTCTCTTACCTTTATTATTTGCTGGTTCCCATTCACAGGAAGTACACAAATAGCTCTTTTCTGGAACCTGTTACTTGTGCTCTTTTTATTCGATTCAATGTTTACCATGGTCGGTTTAGTAATAACTGCGTTACCTGCTGAAATGTGCATTACTCAAGAAGCAAGGTCCAATCTCAGCTTGTATAACGTGATTGTAGGATCAATCGGTGCTTTATTGGCGATGATACTCCCGTTGATCTTGCTCACGGATGAGGCATCAACTGAGCTTAATCCTCTCTTCAAGCCAGTGATGGTAGTAGTAGCGATAGTTGCAGGAACAGTCCTGTTCCTTTCGAGTTATGCACTAACTGAAAACGAGTATGCGAGGACTGAAGAGCCACTGGGTTTCATTGAGTCGATTATCGAAACCGTCAAGAATAAAGAGTTTCTAGCATTTGAAGCCATGAATTTCTTTCATGAAATGGCGTTCACAATCGTACTTGGTTCAATGATATATTTTGTTCAGTTTGTTGTCGTGTTACAAGGTTTCTTGGCCTCTATTCCATTATTCGTTGTTTTTATTCTCATGCTAGTGTTTAGTATCCTTGCTGATAGGATGGTTAAAAAGCGGGGTCTAAAACAGGTCTATATTATTGGACTAATGCTGGCTAGTACAGGTCTCATATTCCTATTTTTCTCAGGGAACTGGCTGGTTGCAGTCATGCTGAGTCTTGTTGTGGTGGGAATAGGATTTGCACCGGTCACCCTAATATGGTCTCCATTGTTGGCGGATGTAATCGACCACGATGAAATACTGACTGGCAAGAGAAGGGAAACAACCTACGCGGGCATGAATGCGTTAATTACTAAACCAGCTATCTCAATCTCGAATGCATTGTTCCTATTGATCATCAGTGCATTCGGTTTTGACAATACTCTGAATGTACAACCAGAATCAGCAATCTTTGGAATACAGTTAGGATTTGCATTGATTCCTGCAATATGTTTCATAATTAGTGCAGCCGCGTTGTGGAAATGGTATACACTTGATGGCGAAGAGTGGATTGCTAAAAAGACTGAATTAGGCAGGATACACTTGCAGAAAGAAAAGGAATACATTGAACATCTACAGAGAGAAGGAAAAATATCCAAGGTTTATCAGAAACTCTACAGAGAGTCGCAAAAAGAAACATAGTGCGAAGAGAAATCACAGTTGTGGAGAGATGAAATTGGATTTCAAGAAGATTGTCGTTGTGCCTCACACACATTGGGATAGAGAATGGTATCTACCATTCCAGAGATTCAGATACATGCTAG
>JBHLQJ010000084.1:0-10857 GCA_048884945.1 Candidatus Thorarchaeota archaeon
ATTGAATTTGGTATATGCTTTTGAAGAAACTCGGACGAAGAACGTGTATCGATAGCTCTGTGGTCATCTTCCAGCAGTAATTGACTGAATTCTTCAACATCAAGCTCTTTTGGTTTCGGAAGGTCAGCCAAAATTGGAGGGCCAATTGTATTCAGATGTTCACAATGTTTGAAATATGGTGCTCTAGTTAGGCGTTGATGTGTCTTTGATGCTACAAACTCTTCCTCAGTCATATTTAACCAAGTATTGTTTACCTTCTCAAAACCGATTGTTGAAATCTCTCTCTCTCCAATGTTTCCTCCGCAGATAGATCCAGCACCATGACCAGGGTAGATAATGACTCCATCGCCTATTGGCAGAAGCTTCTCGTGTAAGCTCTCATAGAGCTTACGAGACATTTCCTCATGTTTTTTGATATCGACAAGGTCTGTTCGACCAACTTCATTGACGAATAGGGTATCTCCAGTAAACGCGATTATTGGATCAGAACCAACTGAGAGATCTGCAACTGCATAGCAGATGCTATCGTTTGTATGTCCTGGAGTCTGAATGCATGTGACCTTCATTTTACCAATATTGAAGGACTCATTGTCCGCTAATTGGTCATCGCCATAACCGAAATTAGTTTGATTGGAGTGTCCTATACGAGCATCAGGAAATATTATTTTCAGTTCTAGAGAACCGGTTATATAATCCTCGTTTCTATGAGTTTCAAATATGTGTATAATCTCCACTCCATCTTTCTCAACAAGGTTCTTGTAGATATCAGCATCTCTACGAGGATCAATAACCATTGCTTTATTCCCCGAACTCACGAAATATGAGAGTGCTTCAAGCCCCTCAGATTTTATAGCTCGTATCCTCATCTCAAATACCACTCTATAAAATTTAGAAAACTATCTTTTAAGAGATAAGGTGAAGATGCGAAGGTGCTCAATAGGCAAAGATTAAACTTATAGAAAATCACTATGGATTTGTTATGGACGAACGCAGTGATATAACAGACGATGAGGAAGGAATAATCGTAGACACCTCTCTTGATATCCTTAGAAAGGCTGCAAAGAGGGTTTTGTATGAGTTCAGTGAAAAAATCTTTGATATGCATGGAGAAGCACAGCCTGCAGGTAGAGAGATTCATACAGGGGACACAGTTCTATTCGAAGAAAAAATACAGCCGTGCCCTACTAGAATTATTGCTGTAAGAATCATCAGAAACTATTGGTATGTTACTGCCACTTCGGTAACACCAAAAAGTGGATATCCCTCTGGAAGAGATGCTATGAAAGCTGCAGAGATGGATGAAAAGAATTTACGTATTCTCGAACGCATTCTAATTGCCGAAGCAGGAGCTGATCATGTACGAGACGTTCGCAATTGGAAACCGGACCTAAAAGGCGAAGCAGTAGATGTTCTGGGCTTAATTGGAACAGCTGCCAAAAGGTGGTCATGAGTAGTTCGTCAGTTTTATTAAACCTACAAATTTCACAACTCACAAGGCGAGAGAACATTGGAAACAATTCGCAAGAAACTGAAATGGGACAAATGGCCCGAGTATGGAAAAACAGGTTTCTTCATTTTACTTATGGTAGGAATTACGCTTGGAGGATATGGCATTTTCACAGTGACGATGGGGACATCCACACCTTTGGTTGTCGTTACAAGCGATTCAATGATTCCAGCTTTGGAAAGAGGCTATTTACTTATTCTACAGCATCAACCTCCTGAGGACATCAATGTCGGAGACGTGATTGTCTATAATGCTAATTGGCATCCATCAGCACCTGTGGTTCATAGAGTGATTCTAATTGAATATGTTGATGGAGAGTACAGATACTATACTCAGGGAGATAACAATGATTCTCAAGACCCAAGTTATCGGACATATGATGATATAGTGGGGGTTGTAGTGTTTTCCATCCCATGGATAGGTAACATTACTCTTTTCTTGCAGACACCAGGAGTGTTGCCTATTGTTTTAATACTCTTGATCATATTGTTGTTCATTCCTGAATTGATTCCTGCAAAAGATAAAGAAAAAAAAGTAGCAAATGACACAACGATGACATAGCAGCTAAGATAAGGTACTTATTCAGAATCAGATTTGGCTCGCAATACAATGTATTTCCCTTCCAATAAAAAAAGCATTTCTGATAATGGCATTTGAACTGATGTTTGTCCTCAATAGCATCACTGTTGTAACAGCTCTTCCGGAACAAACAGGACAAATGGTCAATGACTGGGTATATCTATTGAGTTACGAAGAGGAAGAGGATTTGGAGGGACTATGCCGCTGGATAGACTATTTGATGAGATCACTGGAACTGAGAATCGAATCACCCAAGCAAAACTAGATTATAACGATGCAGTAACTGCATATAACACGAAGCTAGCTACATTTCCAGGAAACCTTGTTGGGAGGTTGGTTCAATTTGGTACCAATGATTCTCTATGCTAGTGGTTAGAGACTCTAGTCAAATAAACTATCAATGAGGCTTCTAATAGATTCAGCATATCCATGAGGAAGAATCTCTTCATTTGTTTCACGAACAAATAGAGTTGCAGTTTCCTCGTCAAAACGGAGTGTTAGCATGTTACTTCCGATCTCCTCAGAGAGCGCTTCAAACTTCGTCCCTTTTGTAGCTGCAGGGACTGCGATGATTGTTGCTTTAACAGCATTTGCGTCCAATACTTTCTTGAGTCTGTTAGCAGAATAGTAGGCAGCTACTCCTCCGCTTCGATCCCAATCTTTTACATTAGGTAGATCAATGCCAATGCATTGAGTTCTGTCTTCCTTTGTAAATTGTACAATTGCTGCTTCTTGTTTCTGTGTTCCAGCTCCTGAAACCTGTAGTTCAACCTCAATTCCAAGCGGCTTTGCAGCCAGACTTAGGGCTTTAACGATAGAATTCAAAACAACTGTTGCTGTCAATTTTATAACATAATCTTCTTGGGGTGTTATCTCAACCTCTTTCTTGTCAAATAGAATCTCATCAAGGCGAGGAATTAGATGCCGAATAGCCTCTCGAGGATTTCCGTTACTCACATTAAAAGCTGCAGCAACATCATCATCTGTATACGGGAATAAAGGATAAGGAGGAGGCTCGATATTTTGTTGTAGCCAGTAATTAGTCATGGTTTCTTTTACAAATGCATGCACATCATCTCTAGAGAAAGGTTTCAGATGAATAGGACCTTCCATTCTAGATTTTGTCGGACCATCAGCAAGAGCGTAAATGCGGTCCCAAATGTCAGTTAAACATGAAGCAATAATCACAACGTTTTTTGTTTCATTGTAAAGTCGCTTTAGTACTTCCAAGAATTGGCGTTCAGCTGGTTCTCCATATGCATTATATGGACCCTCCATTTCATCGACAAACAGAACAATGGGTCGCATTGATCCCTCAGTCAAAATCTTCAGCATGGCGAGTGTGACATCATCTTCCTCAAGGATAGTTCGGACACCTAATCGCTCAAGCTCAGCTTCGTTCAAAGTATCTCCTAGGAGCCACCTTCGTGAAAGATCTCTGGTGGCTGGGTCTAGCCTGTAACGCAGGAGGGCCTTGACAGCATCAGAAGAGATACCAGGGTAATCCACAAGGAGACGTTCCATTGCATATGTATAATCGTAGATCTCGTGTGATACGCCTTTCACACCTCCGAACTTGGTGATTAACATATCAACAGTGTCTTCGAACAGCTCATCACCAGCTTCATCGACAATACAAGCGTGAAGATGAAGTGGAATTCGAACAGGAGAAGGAGGTGATGGGACATATACAGCAAGGAATTTTCCAGCCGCAAAGAGATTCTCTTGTTCTTTAATCACCCAGTAAAGGTGCGTTTTTCCCATCCCAGCATCGCCAAGTATTGGCTGGAATCTGGGAGTGTGGTCTTTCATTGTGAATCTTGCCACTCGAAGAATTGCGCGGTCTGCATCTTGATGGGGTCCAGGGATATCAACATCATCGGGAGTATCTCCTCTTGAAACATATCGCTTCAAGGGAGGATCATTTCGAAGAATATCAAGATACATTTGCAAATCAAAATCTGAAGGAATATCACTTGGTGGAGTAATCGGTACCTACCTCCTCACGCAGGTTTTCATTTGATTCGAAATGATTTGAATGTACCGGAATTTAATCCCGAATTAAGACAAGCTGAAACTAGTCGGAGTTGATAATCGAACTTGGTGGATATTTTTCCTGAAACTCCTTTCTTAGTATATCCATGATTAAAAGACCCTTGTGTGCGCCATCTATGTATTCAGTTTCTCGTAAAAGTCCAACTCTCTTGAAACCTATCTTCTCGTACACATGAATGGACCGTTCATTGTCTTCCATGGTATCAAGATATATGCTGTTCAATCCAAGAATGTTGAATCCAACCCATAGCGCTACCAGCGTGGCATCGGTGCCAAATCCTTTTCCTCGTTTCTGAGGGTTGTAGATGGAAATGCCAAGTTCTGCACGTTTGTGAGGAAGTAGAATGTCTTCAAGACGAGCAATCCCAAGAAACTCACTGGAATTCTTTTCGACAATGGCCATGACAAGTTGTCCATCACGCCAGGGATCCCAAACACACACTCTGTCAAGCCACTCTTCCATATATTTCCTGGACCGTACTATAGGTGGACCCTTTCGTCGTCGAAGCTCTAATGTATTGTAGAACTTCAGAATATCATCTAAATCTGATTTTTCGAGAGCACGAAGACGAACGTGTTTCCCTTCATACATATTTTTAGCCTAACCTATCTACCTGATAAATATGGTTTCTACAAAGGAATTGAATCCGGAATCTTTAACATTTGCATGAAGTTTACTTTATGGAAATCTTGCAGAGGTGAACAGTGAATGTCAAGTTCATTGAAAACTCCGATTGGTATCTTGAGGTCTTTAATATTAATAGCAATCCTAGCAACAGTTGCACTTCTCATAATAATTGTAGGTGAGTCAACACCAAACTGGATCTTTCTTTCAGGTTCTGCGATGATTGTTGTTCTTGCGTTGGTCAACTATATAGACAAAAAGGCAAATGCTGATTGGTCTCGTTTTGTGCTGATCATGTTCTTTGCGATGCTAGTTTGCTTTGTAGCTGACCTCCTAATGGCGGGGGTATTTGCTATTCTTCCTGCAGATAATCTGATCAATGGTGTACTGTTTTTCGCCTTGGGGCATGTCGTTTACCTACTAGCATTAAGAAACCGCTCGCCGCTGCTACTAAGGAGCGAATCTCCAAAGCTGATAACGAGAAATCTATCTATTTGGATCTTGAGTATCATAGCAGTTTTCATCCTATTCTACTTAACATTGTACAATCCAAGTGATATGGTCATCAGTATTGGACTATTCGGGTATGGAATTTTCTTGACATCATCATTGGTTTTTAGCATTACGAAATGGTTTGATCAATATCCTCGATTTTTCAGTATCAGCTTAATTCTAGGCTTCATGTTGTTTTTCATATCTGATTACATTCTTGGAATCAGAATACTGGTGGATTCAGCCTTTCTAAGTGGCACAGATGCTGTGAATATTACCTACCTTCTCGGTCAGATGACAGTTCATCTCTCTTCTGTATTCAAAACTAGATAGTGATAATGGACGACTACTTGGGTTCAGCATTTGCCTCTGATACAAGGTTTAAATTCAATATAGTGAACTATCTATCATTCTAGTTGACGACCAGAAGGAGAAAAGACTATGCCACAGGTTCGAAAAATCAAGACAATTTTGAAGGCAAAGCCAACAATGGAAGGAGCAGGTGTCCGACTGAAGCGTGTCTTTGGGTATTATGAAACAGAGCTCATGGATCCGTTCTTACTACTGGACCATTTTGGTTCAGAAAATCCGGATGACTATATGAAGGGCTTTCCTTGGCACCCACACCGAGGAATTGAAACAATAACCTACATGATTGACGGTCAGGTAAAACATGAAGATAGCCTCGGAAATAGTGGCACAATCGGATCAGGTGATGTGCAATGGATGTCAGCTGGAAGTGGAATCATCCACCAAGAGATGCCAAATCGTTCCAATGGGATGATGATGGGTTTCCAGCTCTGGGCCAATCTTCCAAGTTCGAGCAAGATGATGCACCCAAGGTACCAAGACATCAAATCATCAGAGATTCCTGAAATCGTCAAAGAAGGCGGTGCGAGAGTTAGAATCATCTGTGGAAAACTGGATGGCACCTGCGGACCAGTAAGTGAGATTGTTACAGATCCAGAATATATGGATGTGATCATCCCGCCTGGTAAAGAATTCACTCACTCGGTGAAGAAAGGACACACAGTCTTTGCATATGTGTTCGAAGGTGAAGGATATTTCGATGAGAACAAAGAGAGGCTCATCAAATCTGAACATCTGGTGCTCTTTGAGGATGGAGAGAAAGTAGTTGCTAAATCAAAAGATAAGCAGTTTCGATTCTTATTGATTTCAGGAATGCCTATTGGAGAACCAATTGCATGGTATGGACCTATTGTCATGAACAACAGAGAAGAATTGGATTTAGCATTCCGAGAATACCGCGAAGGCACATTTATCAAACACGGTTAGTACGCTAAAACGTTTAGAAAAACAAATTATCTTAGCCACACTTAATTTGCATGCGATGCCTTTAACTCGTTTATTATCAATACTGTTTTGAGTAAAATGGTCTTTTCACGGTTATTAACTGAGAAAGAGTTCAAGATGCTACTTCAGATGCAGGAGTTCGTCAGGGAAGCACATGCAGTGAGTGACAGCCATGATTATTCTCATGTTTTTACAGTCTGTCGCTACACAATTGAGATTGCCAAGAACATAGAGGAGAAAGTGGACCCCTTCATCTGCTTTGCTGGAGCACTATTGCACGATATCGGAAAGACAAATCGTGCTTTCGACCACATGCATGGGCTTCTTGGCGGCACGTTAGCTGAGGAATATCTTGATGGATTACAAGTCAAGCCTAAGACTCGTGACGCAGTAGCCCGAGTGGTAATCAGGCATACCCCAACATCAAAGATACCTCCAGAAACCACAGAGGAAAAAATAGTATACGATGCAGACACACTGGATCGTCTTGGATTGATGGGTCTTTTGAGGGGGTTTGTAGGGAAGACAGGAAGTCTTGAAAACATCCTGACAAAGTACATGGAAAAACGCAAGTTTGACTATGCCAAATTAAACTTTGAATATAGCAGGAAAATGGGAGATAATTTGCATCACGAACTTCTAGATTTTCTGCTGATAATTGAAGAAAGACTGCAATCACGAATGGCATCAATAAGACACTTATTCGATGAAGAAGGATTAGTGCAGACTTCAGTGAAAACGTAACGCGCCAGTTTCTAAGTAGCCTTTGTGGGAGAAGAAAATCATGACGGACTTCAAAGGTTTGACAAGGAATCAGATGCTAAAGAGAGCAGAGAAACATATCTTCTCAAGTGGGCTGCATGACTCTGCGAATGCATTATGTATAGCAAACATGAAGTATGGATTAGCCAAAATTCACTGGGTCCAATATCAAAATGGTCTAGAACCCGATGCTACTTTCATCAGTGCACCAGACGCGACCGTTACCCGCAATCTTCGAAGATGGCAGAGTGGGTTTGGATACGGAGGAAAAGTATCATGGGGAGATGGGAAACAGAAGATAGTGTTTCTGGATTCTATGCCTAACGCGTGTGGAATGCTAGTAGGCGGTTTAGAAGAGCTGCCTGACATGGACTCTCTTATTGAGTCCATTAGTGCTGTTCTCGCGGAAAAGGAAATCATTGACAATGTTTCGATTGAATGGGACTTCTCAGTAAGCAATCATTTCATCGACTTGTTTCGATACAAACCAGTAGATAATTCTGTAGATTCAAAGTTCAACTATGCATTCATAATTCACGGTTCAGTACCCGAGCTGAAAGGAGATAATTCTACAAGTTTTGGTTTTGGATTATATCGTCATAGGAGTACAATTCTAGGGAACATGGCTGACGAATACGAAACGCCTTTTGGAAAGACTTGGGTTGTTACAGAAGATAATGCAACAGAGTATCTACGGTTGAATGACTTTGCTTGTGAATTGAGTAAAAAGAAACGTCTGAAAGCTGCCGAGACAATTTTTGGTGAGTACACAGAGATATGCAATCCAATACACCAAGGACTTCTAAATATGAACGAGCATCTTCTTGGTTGTCAAGATACTCAGGGTAAAGAAAAGAATGGCCTCTTGCCTATCGCCCTCAGAGCTGATCTCCCAGCATATCTAGTTCGAGGGTTTCCAAACTTCAATGAAGAGATTATAGAGCACTTAGGTTTTACAAAACGTGCAGAGAAACATAATGTTGAACACAGATTATTGAACGCTAACATTCTACCTCATGGTGGAGGTTACAAATTTCAATCGATTCTTGGCATTGAGCAGGTTATTGAGTCAAGTAATGGAACACGCTATTACATCACTGATCTTGCAACTGGTCATGAGTCAAGAAAGATATTTTCCAGTCCGCGTGAGCTCGAATACACCTATAGAGGTAGAGAAGTCGTGAGGCGCACCCTGGATCTCCAGATGTGCGAAATAGTAGCACGGCTAATGCCTCGAATCGTTCTCAAAATCTGATAGATGGTTTTACCCTTAAAATGTCACGAAACGAAGCTCATATATACTCGAAAATTCGCGGCGCGGGTAAGTGTACGTCCCCTAATTGAGTGGCGCTATACCGTCTATATTCACGGTGAAGACTATGAGAGATCCTATTGGTTGGATGAGAGACGAGTATAACAAACTCGTGGAACAGAATTTTGACTGGAAAATCAGGGAATTGCAGGGACCTTCAACTCCTAGTGCAAGGATTGATGGCAAAGAGGTAATCATGCTCTGCAGTAACAATTATCTCAATTTGAGCAACCATCCAAAGATGAAGGAAGCAGCTCTTCAGGCTATCAAGACCCACGGAGTTGGTTCTGGGTCAGTTCGAGCTATTGCGGGAACCATGGATTTACACTTAGAGTTAGAGCGCAGACTCGCCAAATTCAAGGGTGCTGAAGCCTCACTCACATATAGTGCAGGTTTCACAACCAATGAAGGACTTATTCCTCAACTTGTCGATAAAGGAGATGCCATCATCTCAGATGAGTTGAATCATGGTAGCATCATCGATGGTGTTCGTCTGACAAAGGCGACTCGTTTTGTATACAAGCATAATGATGTCGCAGACCTAGAGAGGGTACTTGAGGAAGCTGAGAAAGAAAAGCCAGTAAAGATGCTTGTCATCACTGACGGAGTGTTTAGCATGGACGGAGATATCGCGCCTCTTGACGGAATTGTCAAGGCTGCAAAACCACATGGCGCGATGATCTATTGTGACGATGCGCATGGTGAAGCTGTCTTGGGCAAAGGTGGCCGCGGCATTGTCTCGCACTTCAACCTCACTCACAAGGATGTGCACTTCGAGATGGGGACATTCTCAAAGGCGTTTGGGGTCATGGGTGGTCATGTTTCAGGCAGTCGCGATATGGTGAACTACGCTCTGAATAAAAGCCGTTCCTGGCTACTAAGTGCCTCACATCCGCCAGCTACAGCCGCCGCGTGCATCGCAGCAATCGATGTTCTTGAAACCGAGGAGGAACACGTGAAGACCCTCTGGGACAACAGAGAGTACTTCGTAAAGGGGCTACAGCAGATGGGCTTTGACACCGGTAATAGCCAGACGCCAATCATCCCCGCGATGTGTGGTGAGAGCTCGAAGGCGGTGGCTCTGAGTGACGGTCTCTTCAAGGAAGGAATCTTGGCATTACCAATCGTGTTCCCGATGGTTCCACGTGACAAGGCCAGGATTCGTAACATGATGAACAGTGGTTTGACCAAAGAGCAGCTAGACCTTGCATTGGCGGCATACGAGAAGGTCGGAAAGCAGGTAGGAATTATCTAATTTCCATTGTATGAGTGCGCCTCAATCAAGGCGCGCTTCGTTCAAATTCTGCACAAGTAAAATAGGACTACTTGACTTTCTGATCAACTTTCTCAAGTTCAACAATGGGTGCGAATCTGAAACTGACCTCAGGCAAGTAATGGCGGGTAATCTTGACAAGGTGCTCGGGATTTTCAGTTTCGACTAGCTGAAAGCCCTCAGGCCCATCGACCATGGTGTAATTCTTTGAAATGAACTTGGCATGTTGATCAGGGTTCTTCTTCACAATTTCTCGAAATTCTTTCAGCTTATCCATCACAACATTATGATCAGCAGGATTATACTCCCAGAACATGATATACTTCATTTGATATCACCAATAGATTTCCTTTGATTTTAACATCATAAGTTAAGAGATTTTTGGACTAGCAGTTTTTTGATAGTTTTGAGGTCACTAGAGAATTTGCTAATCCTTAAGTCAAAAGAAGCTGATATTATAGAACATGTCAGACTTTGAGAAGGTAGCAACCCTGAGGAGTGTCTTGCTCGATGCTGCAAAGTCGGGAGAACGAATGAGATTCTACGGACCAGGTATGATGATTGTCGCGGAAGGACTGATAGCATTTGTTGGAGAAGATGTTGTCGGTATAAAGCATAGTAAAACAGAGAATGCCGATGAGTTCGTCTGCATTGAATGCATCATCAAGGTTCAGACTCTTGGAGAGTACCGCCATTACTAATGCATCCTCAGTGTTTGCAGGGCTAATCAGATTCCACCATAAACTAAGAGTATGTAGAGCATCATCACAAAAACTGCAATCATTGCCACCGACTCTAGTGCATTGATTTTTGAGTCGTCTGTTATCATTATTCGCAATATGAACATGGTTGGAAATGCGAACAACAATAAGACTACAGAGTAGACATCTATTGGTAATATATCAATTCCGAGATATAGCGGGTTAATGTAACCAAGG
>JBHLQJ010000085.1:0-10835 GCA_048884945.1 Candidatus Thorarchaeota archaeon
CAGGTCCCATTGCTGGATTCGAATATGCAATGGAGTCCCGAGATGTATTCGACAGCATTCACAAATGTGGGAGATTTCTGCACGAGGCATATGAAGAGGGAACTATTGTGCTCACGAATGAAAATGGACCATGGTATGTGGAGTGGTATGGACTATTACATCTGAATGTTTCATCTATTTCTGTAGACTCCCTGAATAGTGCAACAAATATCACAGAATTGGTCCTCGATACTATTGCGGAGCGCCATGTTCAGGTTATTGTGGTGTTTGAGCGGCTAAGCTATTCGCTGCTAGATACCTATTCGCTTCTTCATAGTAATGGATATCTTGAGCTAATCCGAAGCTATAGTGAAGTTGGAGGGTGGAGGAGTATAATTTATGAAACTGATATGAGCATCAGGTAATGGTTGGACCTGCCTATGTATACACATTTTCTGAGAATTGGTTGATGGGAAGAGTATGAGAGTAAAACACATCGCTATGATTTCACCAAGGTATAAGCCAGCTATTGGTGGAGTTGAGAAACATGTAGAAGAAGTAGTAAAAGAGTTACTGAAGAGAGGGATAAAGTGCGATGTGTTCACTTCAAGCCAAGCTCAGAATAATGAATGTGATTCGCTCTATGATGGAGCCAGAGTGTATCGACTTCCCAATGGGTGGGGTTCATTTCCAATACTAATACTGCTTTGGTTATGGAAACGAAAGAAGGAGTTTCCAAGATACTCTATTATACATGTTCACGATGCAATTCCGCTCCTAATATGGTTTCCAATACTCAAACTTGTGTTTCCCAAAGTGCCTGTATTTGCGACATTTCATGGTTTTGAAAGGGATCCAATACCAGGATATTTCAAGGTCTTAAGGCAACTCGCACAGAAACTGGTGAAAGGCACAATTTGTGTTGGAGTATTCATTCAAAAACATTACAGAATCAAGTGTGATTGGATAACATATGGTGCAATCTCAAGTGTGGACCGTGGAACAGAAAAGAAAAATGGTGCACTATTTATTGGTCGATTGGAGCGAGATACAGGGATTGAAGATTATCTTAGGTCCCTGATTATTCTAAAAGAACAATACAACATAGACCTGAGGCTCACAGTATGTGGTGAGGGCAGCCTAAGAAACAGTTTGGAAGCGATATCACAGAAAAATGGCATAACCGTGGATTTCTTGGGACCTCTACTGAATACCACAACGCTACTAAAAACGAACAGATTCAGCTTTGCGTCAGGATATCTCTCAATTGTGGAATCCATGGCCTACGGATTGCCTGTATTAAGTGTGGCAAACTCGCCTCTCAAACATGATTATCTCAAATCAATTCAAAATCAAAAGGCACCCATTCTTCTTCATTCATCCGCCAAAGCAATAGCCCATACTGTTCAGAAACTCATGACGGATCGCGCCTTTGAAGAAAGAATTTCAACTTCATCTAAGAACTGGGTGTCCAAAATGACATGGACTGAATTAGTTGAAGGATATCTCACAATTTGGAGAAAGGTAAGAAATTGAGCCTAATCAATCATTCTTCCAGATAATATGCTCAATCTGATTTAGATAGCCATGCAGCTTCCTAGGCAAAACATGAGCTGCAAGTTCGAAATCCTTTGGTTTGAATTCTCGAGAAACCAAGAGTAAGATAAAGTATAACAGAATTCCTAAAAGCAAAATTCCACCGAGTACTAGAAGATTTGGTGGGTTTAAAACGATAGGAAGCATTCCGATAAGGATAGAAGAGGGTATGATTCTTAGGAATGTTGAGCGCATACCTTGAAATGGGGATATCCCTCTCACTATGAGTCTTTTCCAAGCTGTGAGAAATAGGACAATAATATAGCCAGCTCGTACCAGTGCGCATCCTAAAAGCCCTAGCCAGAGGGTAAGATACCAGCAAAGAATAATCTCAGACAGAATTATTCCAATACCAACAATCCAAAAGAATCGTTTTTCTCCCAAAGACCGCAGAGAGGTATGAAATGAGTAGGTAACTCCCCAGAGGATGTAGGAAACTGAAAGGATGGAAAATGAAAATGAAGCATCTGCGAAATCTGCATACCCTGGCCCAAACAATACTGAGAGAGCAAGATGCGAATTCAGTGCAAGTGTTATCCCAACTGGCATAAGGAAAATCAGCAGGTAACGAGTGAGCAATTTGACACTGTATTCTGATGGTGCATTCTCATCTTGGTTCATCTCATTCCTCATAAACAGCCTTGTTAGGAAAGGATAGATGGCGGTAGATACAGCGAGAGAAAAGAAACTTAGCATGAAAAGCACCGAGAGGAGTACATCATATACTCCAAGAGATGTAAGATTGGTGACGGACAGAAGGATAATCCTGTCTGTATTCTGAATTGTGACATCGATCGTCTGGAAAACTAGACTTGGAAGTGCAAATGCGAGAATTGGACTGAATTTCACTGCGGTCTTAGTTTTTGGTAGATTTCTACTCGAGAAGGCATAGAATAAAATTACTGCAGCCACTTCACCAATAATCCAAGCATAGAGCACTCCAATCACGCCAATTCCAGATAATACTAGACCAATGCTCAAAATAACACGAAGAAAATCGAAGACCAATCTGGAAAAAACAAGAGGCTTAATCTCATATCGTCCCAACAGGAAAGAATCTAGAAAGCTTGCCAAAGCAGCGAAGGGGCCAATTGTAGCAATGAGGAGAATCAGATCAAAACCAAGAAACCCAGAGTCGGCAAGCAATGGAGAAATTAAAAATAGAATAGCTGCCAGTCCAAATGAAATGCTGATTACGACACCAATTGATTTTGATAGGAATCCGCGAATCTCGCCTAGTGCTTTCTGTTCAGAAAACCTAGAAACAAAATACGGTGCTGCATGATTTAGACCAGCCGTTCCAAGAAACTGCATGTAGCCATATATTACTGCAAGGAGCGCAATCTGTCCCATCTGGCTCTGAAGGAGAAGCCGTGAGAGAATCATTACATTAACAAGTCTTAGTATACCTGACATTGATGATTGAGAAACAAGTAGTGTTGTACCTCGAATCGGTTCTTGTGACATCTATAGAGCCATCTCTCCCTGGTGCAAGCACTTCGAATTCTAACACATGTGGTTGAGATTATTTGCAACATAAATGAACCTGTTCTACTGTGGAAACTCTTTTCAACCTGATTGGCGTAGCTGATACAAAATGACTAGAGTCGCAATTCTCTCTCCTTTGCCACCACAAAAGACTGGAGAGTCCGAATATACATTAAGACTTATACAAGCATTAACACAGCAATCTACTATCTCGATTCTAGCTATAACAGGAGAAGGGGCAAGAGAACTTGCTGATAGCAATGGAAAGGTAGAAACCTTGAGGATTTGGAATGGAAGAAGTCCCCTCTATCCATTTAGAATATTCCAAAAGTTGAAGCAAAGGTCTATCTCTTTGTTTCATGCTCAATTCGGTCCTCACGGAAAGGTGTACGGAGGACTATTTGGGGAATTCATGCTTCTATTGCTCCTATTGCTTAGGTTAGGCGGAATAAAAACAACTGTTACACTCCACAGCACATGGATGCCTCATCAAGTGAGGCAGAGGGTGAGAACATACAAGAAAATCGGACGATTTGCCCTCTTCGCTCAGGCATTCTTCAGTTTATTCATGAAACTACTTGATTTAGGAACCAATACAATTCAATTGAGCACAGCAAAAATGGATTCGTCTCTAAGAAAAGGATTCTTGCAGGCGTATGGTATACATCCTGAGAAAGTATTGGAAATTCCTCATCCATGTGCCCCGCACCAGACTCATATCGATGTTAAGGGCGCCCTTCATAGACTAAGGCTTGCGGGAAAGGAGGTCATTCTTGTCTTTGGCTATGTCAGAAGAGCAAAAGGATTGGAATATGCCATTAGGGCGATGCCAGAAGTGAAGAGAAACATTCCAAATTCCTTTCTCCTGATTGTTGGGGCAGCTCAAAATAATGAAGACGCAAAATACCTTGGCGAGATGACTGATTTAGTAAGTGAGTTGGATATAGAAGAATCCGTAAGATTCGTCTCAGAATTCATTCAGGCGGAGAACGTCGAAGAATATTTCTCAGCAGCTTCTGTGATTCTGGTTCCGTATACGGAAAGTGTTGGAGCTAGCGGCCCAATTCATAATTATGCATCATACGGAATCCCCATAATTGCCTCAGACGTGGGCCTTCACAACCGCGAGAGTCTGGGGGGCAATCTTATCTTATTTGAAACTGGAAACAGCGATGACCTCGCAGGCAAAATCACCTTAGCTATAACAAATGATCCTCTGCGTGGAAGAATACAAGAAGCCTATCAAACATATGCCCATCTCGAAAACTGGGATTTGGCAGCTAAGAGAACTCTAGTGTATTATCGGAAAACAGTCACTTGCATGCAACCCTCTCACACAGGATGAAGAACGCTGAAGCCAAATCATTCCAAGAGTATTTTAGCAGCACCAATTCTCGCGCTTCTTTTCCCAGACGCTCTCGCACATCAGGTCTTTGGCATAGAGTGAGAACAGCATCACAGATCCCGTCCCTATCATCAGGAGCAACCAAGATACCGCCTCCATTGCGGAGTACTTCATTTGTACCCGCAACATTGGTCGCAACAATGGCCTTTCCTGCACTCATGTATTCAAACAACTTCAATGGCGACGCGGCATGCGCTACTGGGGTATTTGGAAAGATACACAATGCAATATCGGCTGCGGCTGTATAGCGCGGCATCTCTTCAAAAGGCTGAAGTCCTGCATGTGTGAGCATATGACCTAGATTCTCTTTCACAAGATTACCAAAAATCTCTTGTATTGCATCTCCAACGCCTACTAATAGGATGATTGAGTCTGGAAAATCCTTGTCGAGTCTCTTGGCTAGATCATGTATGAGTGATATTCCTGCCCATTCTTCGAGGTGACCAGTAAAAAGAATAACAGTTCGATTTTCTAGTCGATATTTCCGCTGTAGGTCTTTGGTATGCTGATTCGGACTAAAGAAGTCGGGATCCACGCCGTTTGGAAGTGTGATGATTTTTGATGGATTTACACCATGTGAAACTAACAACCCTCTGAGAAAAGATGTTGCTGTAACAATAAGATCAGACCATTTGTATATTCGTATTTCTAGCATCTGCAGCAGGGCGGGACCTATATCTCTTGTACTTGCTTTCAATAATCCAGCGGCGTATGCAGAGATCCAATCGGGACAACTCATAACCAAGGGACGTAGAGTGATTTTAGATGAGAGCAAGGAAACCACTCCAACAATGGGTGACGCATGAGCGGCGATTATTATGTCTGGTGAGAATTGAGTGATGTTTCTGATTGATCGGACTATGAAGTAGATTAGTGTCAAGAAATAGGCCAGTGGATAGAATCTCTTCCATAGACCTGCAAACCTACGGGGTCTAAGCAGATATGTCACATCTATATTCTTATGAATCTTTTTTGGAGGCTGAGTCCAATTCCGGGTATAAACCCAATCAGCAGGACGCCTTCCTAATAGGTGTCTCAAAGGTTGAGTTGCGATGAAATGCACGAGGACACCCTTATCAGCGATTCTTTTCATAATCTCAAATATTGTCCTATCTGAACCGAGAAACGGAGGGAAGTGTTCGACAAAGACAGTTGCCTTCCGAACACATCTCTTTGGCAATTATCAAAACATCCTCCATAGCTTTCTCGCAAATGAAAGAACCACAATAATTCAGAAATATTAATTTATTCAAGATTCTTGTGGTTCTCTATTACTGCTGTGACATTCCGTAGGCAGAATCCACCTAGCAATGGCAGTGTAATTAGGAGTGGTACAATTAGAGAATATGAAGGCCATAGGATCTCATTATTAGTTGTATATAGATATTCGATGTCATAATAGAAAAAGCTACTATGTTTTGGAAAGAAACGAAATATCAAATTTTGAGTGGTGGCTTCAGCATAGCCAGCCATATGCAGTGAAAATGAGTATCTCCAAGGAATATATGTGAGATTAGTGAAAAAACCAGATCTATTGATTATTGAGCCATTAACTTGGCGGTCATATTCATCATTTGCATTATACTCGAGAGATAGTTCACACCTTTGCCCAAATGTTGGATCCCAGCTAGCCCTCACCTTGGTTTGAAATTGGGTGTGATACGAATATGAAAAGGTGATATTCTTCTGATAAGAGATAGACACATTGTCTAGTAGTGAATTTCCCGACACGCCTGAGCAATTAATCCAGAATCGGGCAATGCCATGAACAGGCAAAACACCATATGTGATATTTTCAGTGAGTGATGTATCACCATCAGGATGAATTAATGGCGTCCATCCATCGACTGAATCGAACTCTTCCTCCCAGTATCTAGACTCGTTGTAGCCAAAATCAGAGAAATTATCATGCGTGTAGCTTGGATAGATGAATAAAAGACAAACAAGGATGACCAAGACCAGTCTTCGATCTCGTGAGATAAGAATAAGCACGATGGTCCAAAGAAGGTACCAACCATAGAAGACATCTCTTGATAATGCTGAGAGCAAAAGAATAAGCGATGCGATAAGCAGCAGTAATTCTGTTTTAGTAACATTGAGGTTTTTCTGTTTGATACGTTCAAATCCAATTTGGAATACTCCAGCTGAGCAGATTATAGAAGTGATTCCTCTGATTATAGCAAGGTCCACCGGATATCGCCAATATGCTATTTGAGAGAATGGGAGTAATGGATATGTTAAAGCAATTATTCCCATTGCAAGAACGATTACGCCATACAAGATGGCTACAACACCGTAAGTTTGCGCTCTCCCCATACTTCCATTTGATACACCTTCTTTGATAATCAGGGCTAATCCCAAGAGAATTCCGGTGACAGTTGCGAGAGTCAGTAGAAATGTTGGAAAAACTGGATTTAAAAACTGAACCAGCAGAGAATCAATTAGACTTGTTGAGCCTGCAATACTAGTACTTTGGGGACTATGAAAAAGCGATGAAAGCATCAGCAGCGGAATAAATGTCACAGATGTTGAAACTCCTGTAGATAGAATCAATCTCAACTTGTTGGACTTGCCGTCTATCATGAATATCAACACGAAGAGCAAGAATACTGGATAGATTTTGGTTGCAACTGCAAGTCCCAATGATATTCCAGATAGGATTGCCTGCTTCCTAATCATGAGGCAGATTGCGAGCAACATTAGGAAGTTTGCCATAGGTTCGAAATGACCATTCCAACCAGACTCAATGATGGAGATTGGTAAAAAGGCATACAAAAACACAATCAGGGAACCCCATTTTGCATCCGTCCGATTCTTTACAAAATAATAGAGGAGAGGTATAATTCCTGCATCAAATAGAGCTGCGATGATCCTGAAGCTGTCTACTGATGGTGCTAAGTATATTATTCCAAAGATAAAATAGGCAAACAGAGGAGGATACGGAAAGTAAAACTGAAAATACGGTATCTGCCCAGCCTGCATAAATTTCCCGAAATCAAGATACCAAAGAGGATCAAGCGAAATGTACTCTGTTTGTCCAAGAAACAGCAATCTCAATGAAGCAGTTAAAACCATGACTGCAAAAATACCCGGAGGAGTCTTAATGATGAGTAGGTCTGATTGTTTGAAGAGCAGAACTATCAGAACCAGAAAAAGAATATAGACAACCGTCCAAGAGTAATAGATGAAATAAAACGGATACATCTGACTTCCTACAATCCGAAGGACAATTATGAATAATATATTGATGCCAGTGACGACCAGAAGAGCTATTTTTATCAACGATAGTTGAGGGCTATGAATGAGCTCTGACATGATCATCATCTTGCTCCTTTGATAATAAGAGAGAGAATAAGACCGAGATAGTGGAATATTGTACTAGAACCAAGTTTACTCCTACCTCTAGTCCTTTCATGGAACGTAATTGGTATTTCTTTCACCCTTAGTGGCCAATTTCGTACAAGTATTTCCAGAAGGAATTTGAAGTCTCCAAGGATAAAACCATGAACTAAGAGATCAGGAGAGGAAAAACCAACAAAACCACTCATAGGATCAGATATTGGCAGTCTAAACACTAGTCTTGCCATGTTCGTTGCTATTCGACTTATGGCGATTCTACTTCCAGGCCATCCAATCACTTTTCCAGTGCGCGCATATCTGGATCCAATTACAACATCATAGCCTTTTGCCAGTAGATCAAACATCTGTGGAAGGTATTTCGGATGGTGTGATAGATCTGCGTCCATAACTATAACAGGTCCATCTTTCGCTTGGCTTCCTGCAAGGCGGACCGCTCCTCCTAGCCCACGGGCATAACCTCGCACAATCAACCGGACTGATGGATTTGCCTTTCGAATCTGGTTTACAATACCTTGAGTGTTGTCTGAACTTGAATCATCAACGACAATGATTTCAAAGTCATTAGAGCTCATGTGTTTGACGATGAGGTTGATAAGCATTCCAATATTCTCTTCCTCATTGAGAGTTGGGATTATCACCGTCTGCAAGAAGTTGCTCCCTCCGTCATTGTCATCACACGGAATTATCTTGATTGAGAGTTTCTTATGACTGTTCTTTTTCTAAGATTGCTTTCTTGGCTACTTCAAGTCCTTTTAAATCGTTCACAGGAATCCAGCTCTTAGGTGCAATATTAATGGCAAAGAGCCGATTCTCTCTTGCAATAATTGGGCAGATGACATTCTCAAAAGAAGATTCGACTTCAAGTGACACATGCTTTCTGAAGTAGTTATACACCTCCGGGTCAAATACTGTAATCCCCGTATGAGCGGGTATCTTAATTGGAGGATATTTTGAGATATCGAGAACATGACCATTATTAATTATTAATCCAGAGTATTGGTATAGTGTTTCCGGCACTACAATAAATGTGGCTATGCACCCATTTTTTCTGGCTTTGATATGACCCTCAAGAAAAATTTCCCCATAAGGACGGTCAAGTCCAATAATTAAGTCGTCTGGATTGTGGACGATGGCGATTTTCGAATCTGAAATGCGTCCATTATTCAATGCATTCAGTATTGCGCCTGCATTCCCCACTTTTCTACCATCAGGATCTTCAGAATAAGCAATCCGGACACCCCATTTTGATCCGTTTCCGAGGTGGTCTTCAACCACATCAGCTAGAAAACCTGTTAGGACAACGAAGCGCTTTATTCCAATTTCACTATAATTTCGTATAGCTCGCTCAATCATGCTTTCATTGCCGGATATTTCAATCATTACTTTGTTTATTCCTTCACTATGGGTTTCGGCGCGAATTCTTGTGCCTTTCCCCCCCGCCGGCAGAATAACAATAGTGTCTTCCTTGAGAGCCTCAATCTCACTCTGAGTGACCATAGTTGTTGTATCATCAGAGTTCACCCTTGACTGAAACTCCGACATTATTGAATCAAGTGTATCTGGCATGTTTTCTCAAACTCATTGAACATGATGTAACAGAAAAGGATTGTGACCATTTGAAGCTCCATATGCATTAATCTGTCTTCTTCGAGATTTGACATAATGAATCATCAACGCAAAGATGAAAACAGTAGCTCCAACCAGTGGATAGAGATTCGAGTCTGACCAAAGGAGATTGAAGGAAAAGGGGATTCTTATCGGAAATAATAATGGGATTCCCTGCTCAGGCCATGGATACATTGTCATATCCATTATTAGATGAGATGTTGCTCCTATAAGCAAATACCGAACACGCCATCCAAATGTCAAACTGGTATCTTCGAAAATTGAGGCTCCGGCAACTGAAAGAAGCAACGCTCCAAAAATCGAGTGAAACCCAGAGGTCAGACCAATTAGTCGTACGCCTAGGAATTCAAACAACCAATATAGAGGGCGTTCAATGTCTATGATTGTTGATCCAAGCATAATAAGAAAAGTCCGTTCTTTATCTATTGGATTCATGAATGTCAGAGCAATCGATGAGCCAATCATTAAATGGGTTAGCAAATCAGGAATCTAAATCACCTCTTAGTGTAAAACTCATCTTTCGGTAATCAAAACGATATATCTTGACCAAAAGGAGTACAATAATCACAATACCTGGCAATGATCGCAATGGAGAACTGTACGGGTCATGTATGTGAATCTCGGCTGCAATAAAAACATCAAGAGAAAACACCCTGCTAATTCCCCTCACCTCAATAATCGTCCCATTCCCCAGAGGTATTGAATCATTGAAACTGGCTAATTTGAAACCTGAGTCGGTCTGATATGTTGTATTCTCAGATGAATGACTTAAGACGAATAGAAGAGTCAGAGAAGTTGTTATTCTGGCACCCTCGAAGTCCTGAGCGTTCTGTGCAAGAGTAAGGGAGTCCACATATCTATAGGAATCTGTTTCCGGACCAATATAGATAGATCCAAGAGCTAGAGAAGTTATGATTAGGATAGAAACTGCAGTAACGCCCAGAATAAGGTCGCTGCGCATTGTACAAAGCCCCCTCTCTAATCATCATCAATCTTCTCTGTCATCGCAGCCATCTCTTCGAAGAGTGCAAGTGTCTTCTTGGCCTCATCTGGTTTCATTCTCTCAATGGCATATCCAGTATGCACAATCACATACTCGTCCACCTCAACACCTGGAACTAGAGTGATACATATTCTCTTTTTTATGCCGCCAAAGTCGACCTCTGCAAAATCGCCATCGATGCTTAGCACCAATGCAGGAACTGCAAGACACATCTCTATACCTGTGCTAAGGAAGGCAAGTGGGTTTTAGAATCTTGTGACTCAATCACCCTCTGCAATCACTAACTTACAGGTCTCCAGCATATTCCCAATTCATCAGCCCTCGAAAAAGCATGCTGCATTTCATTACTACTGACCATCCGCGCAATCTCCCTGTAAC
>JBHLQJ010000086.1:0-10735 GCA_048884945.1 Candidatus Thorarchaeota archaeon
CCAAGCATCCGTTGATTTTCGAAGGTCTCAATAATGGGGCAGCCATCGACTACGAGATTGGAGAAGATAGATTCCATGTCGAGGTTGTTGGCAAGAACAGGATTGAGGTTCGACCTATTAGAGCAGAGAACCCAGATGTAGTATTGACCTTCGCACCAAAGGCAGTTGAGAAGCTAATAACCTTTGATAAAGAAGATGACTATGCTGCTCAATTTGGATTGCTCTTCAAAGAGCCAACTGATGATGAATGGATCAAATTCGACCTCCGTAGGAATATTGTGAAGCTTCTGATGAAGGGATACAGAAGGTTTGCCCAAAAGGCGGGTTTAATCTAATCTGACTAAATTAGTTCAAGAGTCTTGAGAAAGATTGCCATGTGCAATCCACGGATTGATGGCTTCGAACCAAGATTCTTGTATTCCTTTAATCCAGTTTGCGTGAACCAGTCTGAAGAAACGTCTGTACTCGGCATAATATGTTCCATGTACTTCTTACTATCGAAATAGGGTAGAGCAGTTCCTCCCCACCCCAATTTGTCCCAATTCTCACCTCTTGCTGCAAGCTCATCGGGGAACTTGTAGTATTCACGCATCAGGAAGCGAATTGGTTTCTTGTTATATTTCTCATGGGGACCATAATTAAGGGTATAATCCATCAGCTCATGATCCATCCAAGGATATAGACACTCCACACCATTTGCATCTGCAGCTCGAGAGATGTATGTTGCATAGTTACTGATCATTGCCCAAAGAATGTAGTTATGAATTGAGGTCCAAATATCTTTACCAAGCACATGATTATCATAAATATCTTGAAAATCGACATCGCTTTCTAGAACGAATTGACTAGCATAGGTAGGCATGGTAGCTGCATACAACCATACGGAATCAGCACCCCATTTCAAGACAGCACCTCGGTAATATTTCCAACCAAGCAAGCTTCCGATTTTCGGAATGAAGTGAATTCTACTTCGTTGGTACATACGTCGATGAATTGTATAACCAGCAAAGAGTTCATCTAGCCCCAAAGCATTGATGGTAACGTCAGCTCCATCTGCAACCATTCTTTTGAAAGCCATGTAGGTAGGTACTGTACTATATGATACTGTTTTCATAGCTGAAAGGGCTTCATCAATATGGGGTATTTGAGCCTCTGGACTAACATCAATTACCTTAAGTGGAACGTTTGCTAGTGTCGCAGCCATTTCTGCAAATTTCAGCTCGCTTCGAGGAGCCCACTTCCAATCGGTGTGGTATGCTGTAATATCCGCGGTTGGATAGACTTTCCTGATTAGGAAGAGAAGAAGACTTGAATCAACTCCACCAGATAATGTGAAACCGATTTTCTTCCCTTGTGCTTTTGCAAGGGATTTTCTGGCGGCTTCTTGAAGCAGATGATCCAACTTATCTAGTTCTTCTTTACCAAGTTCTTTGCCATCTGAAACAGTTCTGTCTTCAGGCCAGATTATTTTCGGTTCATAGTTTTTGTGTTCGAATACAGTCTTACTAAACATCTCACCGCCTGCATGCATTAATAACTCAAGCCCATCTCTATCAATTTTCATTTCTTTCCCTCTAAATAGATGTCAAGTCAATTGAGTGTTTTTTGAAGATTTCGTTCAAAAGTATTTACCATTTATTCGAATTATTTCTAATGGTGCCAAAAGACCCACTACGACAATACTCCAGAACAGTAAACTCATAACAGTGCCAAGTTTCTGACCGCCACTCATAGAAGTATCTAAATCCAATGTGTTATGAGAAAGATTCTCCGCCATTCTTCATCATAGTTCTTTTTGGCCCTAAATATGCCTTTTGCAGAGTCCTTTTTATAGGCTCCTTACAAATCTTTACATAAGTGTATGACCAGTGGCGATGACACACACACGGTTGTTCCTGCAAAAGCGAAATTCTGCAGAGTAGATTGCATAGTACCTAGCCTTTTTCCTTCTTGATACGTTGTGATAATCACCTATACAAAGTTCCCCGAGCCCACCGAAGCAATCCATGAAGGGCTACTACTTGCCTCTTCAGTGAGAGAGTAGGTCTTCTAATTTCCTTATAGAGGTAATAGTATCTTTCTGGTTTCGGAAAGGGATATGTTTCAAGAATTTTGGAGGGGTCATTATCAGAAACCACCTTCGTGCCACAGGCCAATGCTTCGATTGCTAATCTTGAGTATGCTTCGGGATCTCCATACCCCTTAAAGTCCAGGAAATATTCGAATTTCGAGAGATATTTGGGCATCTCTTCATATGGCACTCCTTCACCCTTGTCACGTTGCAGTATAGTCAGTTTGATTCCTCTCGACTCACACCACTGTTTTGCCTCAGCTTGCAAGTCCTCCATAAAGAAAGAGGTATGAAACATTACTGCCGTGTCTTTTACTCTTCCTCCTCGATCATAAAATCTTGAGTCAACCGGACGGTCGTACCATTCGCCATATTGTTTCAAATCTGGTGTGGAAACAAGAACCCGGTCAGCAAGTAGGATTTCTCTATGAACTGCTTTTCTGTACCTTACTTCAGAGCCATGATACTGAAAAACGATTGGTGTCATTGGATGCAGGACACGGGCCAATACAAGAGATTGGAGGTGGGCATTGACATGGATAATGGAAGGATGAAAGCGGAGTAGTTCTTGAATAATAACCTGATAGTACTCTTGACTTGAATTCACCATCCGAGCGGCAGGAGAGATTGAAGTATTTCCGAATAAATCAAATTTAGTACTCATGATTATTCTTGCTTCGTGCCCATTCTCAACTAGCCAATCCGCAACTGGAGTTAGTGCACCTGCGGGATTCCATAAATAAAGAACTCTCAAGCTAGGACCTCCCCCTTTGATGTGTGACATCAAGTCCTGCTAGGCGTCCCAGAAAGTATGCCATGTTCCACATTAACTGTCTGAATAGCCAAATCAATGATGCAAAAGGATACTCTGGAAGCCGTTTCCACTTCGCAAGCATCTTCAGACATGTCAGAGGTGTAAGTAAAAAACTTCGGGCAACACTGAATGGAGTTGAGAGTGATAATAGAGCTCCGACTATTTCTTTCTTGAAGAAGGATCTGTACGATGCAACTTCATGGTGGTAGGAAATCGCTTTTTCATTAACATGTAGCTTCGTCCTATCTAGCTTGCTGATGAAGAGAGCATCCTCTCCTGCTCTACGAGACCCGAAATCAGAATATGAAAAGACCTCTGGTTTGAACAGAGAACAGTCAATTTGAAAGGGAATCCTTCCTCGACGATCATAATCCTTCAGTGCAAACTTTACCCTTGCAATGCGTGATTTTTGATTTGGATTCAGAGCAAGTCCTGAAACTCCAATGACTTTAGGATCTCTCAGAGTATGTTCGCACTGACCGCGCCACTCTCTTGTAATTACACTATCTGAGTCGACAAATCCAATGAAATCATATTTGCCTTTAAGAGCAGCATTCACTCCTCTGTTCCGCGAAATACCAACTCCTAGATTCTCATTATTCTCCACAATGTGAACCCTAGGATGAGCGAATTCCAGAGGGGCGGCTGAGTCATTAACCAAAATTACATCGCATTCGTTGGCGAGGACTGAACGAACCGCTTTCTCTAGATGTTCTCGATAGAACACTGGAATGATAATAACGATTCGGCTCATTCTGTCAACTTCCTAAAGAGATTCTCATATTGCCTTGAGATTGAGCTCCAATCGAACTCTGATGCTCTATCAACTCTTCTCCTTTGAGCTTCAGGGCTAATAAGTGATGAATAGTTCTCTATCATCCAGACCAATTTCTCTCCGAGGGCTTTGGAATCATTTGGAGGAACGGTTTCCGCGTAGCCTCCATAGAGCTCCGTTCTCTCGAAAGCAGCAGTGGTGACACAGGGTATTCCACTCGCTAGAGCCTCCATCATTGCAATCTCAAAACCATCGCGCAAAGTAGGCATTACAAAGATCCCTGCATCATTCAAAACACTAGAAAGCTCCTCATTAGGTATCTGTCCAAGAAACTCAATTCGTTCCTTGGTAAATTCATTCATATATCCCTCAAAGAAAGAGCGTGGCTGATCGAATGCACCTCCGACAAGTTGAAGAGACCAATCTGGATGTTTTTCGGCAACGTACCTCATACTTTCAATCAAGATATGAACACCTTTGATTTTCGCCATCCTACCGACATACATCACAACATGCTTTCTTGGTGCTCTCGATTCAGCAAACCGCTTTGTATTAACACCGTTCGGAATTACTATCACTTTTGCCTTTGGGGATACTTCTAGGATGAGTTTCTGCAAATACTCTGAATACGTTGTTAGAAGATGAGCTTTTGAAAACTCGTATTTTTGGACTTGAGTGTTCTGGACTTCAAATAAAGCAGATATAGGTCCCCCTAGAGCCTGCTTCGCTTCAATTTTGTAGAATCCTCCGAATACACCATGTACTGTAGAAACAGATGGAACCTTCCGGAACTTAGAGAATCTATACGATGCAAAGAGAGTGCCACTGTGGGTCCATACTAGGTCTGGAGTGAAATCTAGTTTATTTAATGCACGGTTAATCCTAAGGAATTCAACCAATTGATGAGATCCAGGCACTCCGGGAATTTGTCCGCAAGCTTGAAAGCGAATCTTCAGATTGCCCGAGTTCTGATCTGCTCGATGCTGCTCTCTTCGTTTCCTAGGAGATAAGACAAGAATGTTGAGGTTCTCAGAAAGGTGATCAACAACTTCTGTAAGTACTCTAGAAGGGCCACTTGTGGTTTCACCATACTGACCAAGTACAAGTAGATTCAGAGAATTGCCTCCTCAGCCATCTGAAAAGGGAATACTGTGTGTAAGTCTTAACTGTTTTGTTGGAATTACCAATTTACAATAGTACTGTTATAGGGCAAATGACATCGTCTGTTACTGTAACTGATGGTTCGTGCAAGCATACTTTTGCCGCAGTGAAACCACTTGCGAATTACCTTCAAGAATACCTACCCTTTGTCTTGACTATCTCTACTAGCGTCCAGATGAATGATTTACCACTTCCATAGAACTCCTTCACATCAGAGTCATCACAATGCCATTCTCCTCGAATCCATTCATGGAAATATCCACGCAGCATTTGCGTTCCGTGCTTGCGAAGAAAAAGCCTACGAATTGCACGAATTAGAACTCCAAGAAAGGGTCGACCTACATAGTAATTCCTCTGTCCTGCCCTGAAAAGCCCCTTTGATGTCAATCCAAATGTTGGATTGTCTTGCTTGACAGGGACTCTCCAAATTCCTAGGTTATATCCTTTCTTCAGTGCTTTGATGTTTACGAAGGTGTCAGGTGCCAAATCCCAATATGTTTGAATCTCCCTAATTATACGCCAACGAGTAACCTTGCAGTCGCCCATAGGAAGTCCTGATTCCCGTGCGATTTCTTCACCAATGACAGTCCCAGCAGAAACACCAACTCTAGGAAATTTCATCATTAGGGAGATAATTCTTGCAAAGTAATTAGGACATGGTTGCGTGCCAACATCTTGAATAGTGAAAAACTCGATGCCGAGATTATCAACCCGCTTGATTATTTCAGGCATGAAACGAGAATATGCGCGTCCGATTGTGTTTATATCCCCAATCTTTTTTTCTGGCATTTTCAAAATCCAAACATTGAATTCTGGGTACTTGGAACTCACAGATTCGATTTCATCAGATGTGCCATCGGTTGAACCATCGTCTATCCATATCCAAAGAATAGGTTTCTTGGTCTGTATTTGTAGCCGTTTGAACGCAACTTCAATCTTTGAACGCTCATTCCAAACGTTCGTAACCATGATGTATTTTGGAAGTTCAATCGTGATTAGTTCGCACTCTTGTGTGCAAAATTCACAGTGGGTGTGAAAATCAAATGAACTAGTTAACTCAGAAGCCATCCCATTACTATCTCCAGTAACAACCAAATTTCTTACCTACATGGAATTTTAAATCATTGGGGTTAATAGTTTCTAATTATTGAGCATATGGTGAATTCATTATAAACCAAAAGGAATAAGATGTTTCCTTCTTCGAAAACATCAGAGGTCATAACAACGTCCGTTCTATTGACTGATGGCTCATTCAAGCACACGCTAGCTGCAGTAAGGTCTCTGGGTATCAAGGGAATAGATTCGACGGTCGTTGATAGCTCAATATTTGCACAGTCATTCTACTCAGCTTTTTGTAAAAGACGATACATAATTCCCACTCCAAGCAAGTCTCCAAAAAAATACATTCTTCACCTACGAAGAATACTTGAAAAACACACACACAATGTTTTGCTTCCAATTGGGTGGGAATCAAATTACTATATATCGACATATAGGCATCAGTTGGAACCACTGGTTTCCATCCCATTAGCAGACCATGATAAAATGGTCATTGCAGCGAATAAGGATAAGACTGTGAAATTTGCCTCACAAATTGGAGTGAATACTCCCAAAACATTCTATCCTCAAACACTAGAAGATATAGTAGAGATAGCAAAGAATCATGAATTTCCACTTGTTATCAAGAGCTCTGTGGATGCTGGGTATATATTCTATGCACAATCACGGGATGATTTACAGAAGTACTTCATAAAAATGAAGTCATTACGCCCTATAGTACAAGAATACATTCAAGGGTATGGATGTGGGTACTTTGCACTTTACAAAGATGGAAAGTGCCTAGCACAGTTCATGCACAGACGCCTTCGTGAGTATCCGATAAGCGGTGGTCCTAGCGTAGCAGCAGAAGCATATTATTCAAAGGATTTACAGGAACAAGGGAAGAAGCTCCTTGATGGGCTGAATTGGACTGGAGTCGCCATGGTCGAGTTCAAGAGGGATATGAATGATGGGAAGTACAAATTGATGGAGATCAACCCTAAGTTCTGGGGATCTCTTGAGCTTGCTATTGCATCTGGTGTTGACTTCCCATATTTGGCATACCAAATGGCCATGGATGTGGAGTTTTCTCCTGTGATGAAATATAACACAAAGATGAAATTCAGATGGCCATTTCCTGGGGACCTACTACATGCTCTTGAAACACGGTCTCTGAGAGACTTCTTTTCACGTTTTGGAGATTATAGATACCAAGATGATATCTATTTGAGGGACATGGGACCTCTAGTAATGCAATTTATGCTGACTCTAAATTCAGTTAGAAAGCGCCATGTAAACAGATGATGAACCGATTCCAAGATTTTCGTTTTTTGGACATGGTCGCGTTCCTACATCTCGTATTCTATAATAATCGATCTGAATTTCTTCGAGAAACTTGATAAATCTGGGCATATGAACAGAATATGCAACTCCGATTGTATTCTAATCACCTTTCTCCTTCCGAGGCATTCTCACAATCCGCACATCGAGATTCAAGTGGGAAAGGGATATTTTGGTTCGTCCTCAAGAAACATAGTGTTTATCCTCAGAAAGCTAACTGGCCTCTTCAGGGATATAGGTATTGCCTGGATTCCGTTTATACAGTATCAGCATCCCCAGCCATTATGAACCAACGTTTTACATCATGGAGAATTCGTGAGTCGAAGTCTTTTCTGTTCTGTCTAGAGATAAGAATCAATTCTCCAATTGAGGAATATCCTTCCTTCAAGAGAATAGAATGAGGTATGCTACCATAAGAACTCCAAACAGTTAGAGAATCGCCACCCAATTTCCTAGCAATCCTAGATGCAATCATAAGCAGTAGTCGAATATTATCGGAGTTAGTTTCGGTGACAAAGTCCAGCAATAAACATCTACGTAAAAGACGCCCAATTGCTATTTTCTTCTCAAAAACGAGATACCCAAGGATTGATTGATTTACATGGACTCTAAAAATCATGTAGGTATTCTCTGGCTTCTTTACATAACGCCAGTTAAGGTAAGTAGAATCCTTAACCACACGGATTTCATCCTGCGTAGCAATATTCTCCCATAGCTTATCCACATCTTTATCGAATCTTTTTATTCGTTTAACTACTAATCCTGGCTTGTCCGATCTGAGTTTCCGCCGTTTCTTCCAACCGAGTACTAACTTGTATAGTAACGATGCAAAAGGTCTTGGTCCATGTTTTCGTATTGTTCCAAACGCTGACATCGCAATCGAGGGAAGGGTCAACGCTTTATTCATTTTATCTATCGTCGTCACTCGAATCCAATCTAATTTCTCAACAAAACCAGGATACGATGAGTCACTTGGAAATCCGTAGAACACGCTGACTCCTTTTTGTGCCGCCATCTCATATACAGCATTGGCGAGTGTAACAAAAATTCCTAACCGTCTGTATTCATGATGAGTGAATGTGTCCACAGATTGGGCTCCACTGAACTCCCTCGTTCCTACCTTCATGCGAAGAGGCATCAATGCATAGTGTCCTGCAAGAGTACCATCTTTTCCCTCTGCGATACAGATTGTGCGAAGGCCAGTCGGATTGCTTTCATACTCCCATCTCCAATATTCCAGAGACCTCCTATCTTCGAGCGCCATTGTACTATTTTGGTACTCCAGGATATGCACTTCATCTCCAGATTGGTACTCGCGCATGTCCCACTCTTTAGGCATAGGATTATTCACTCCAGATGTCTTCTAAGAACGCTTCTTAATAGATATGACAAGTTATGAAGGCTCTCATGTTGCTTGGCAACAGCCACTCTTCCTATCTGAAAATGATTGAAGGGAATTTTATTCACACATGAAACTGATGTAAAACCTTGCTTATATCCTATCTCGGATAGCAACGTTCCGGTTATATCATTGAAGAATCCTCCTGGGTATGCAAAATCGTTCACACGATTTTTGGTTTTTTCTTCAATCAGTTCTTTAGATCTTAGCATCTCCGTTTTTGCTTCCTCCCTCGAAATTTCAGACATTGCGATGTGATTAAGGCCATGCGAACCTATGGTCACAAATTCATGTTTGGCCATCTCGCGTAATTGGTCCCAATTCAATAGCTTCTTCTCCAATCCTTTTACAGGTTCTACTATTTGTTGGTTCGTATCATCGATTGGATTTGCTGTGATGAAAAAAGTTGCAGGGGTTTCATAGATATCAAGCAGGGGGTAGACATTGATGTAATTATCGAGATATCCATCATCAAAGGTTATCATCGCTTTAATCCGTTCATCGAAGATTCTTGAATTATTCAGATCGGAGGGTGAAACAATGTCAAACTTTTTTGAAAGGTATTTCAGATGTTGTTCAAATTTGTCTGCATTGATGTCATAGTACCAAGATCCCTCTATAGGAATGGAGTGATAGCACAACACAAGAAGTCCCTGATTTTTTTCGATTATGTTACCATTGTGAGATGTCCTCATCAGTAATCTTTTTCCCAGGTCCTTTGCAGGTTTCAGAATTGAGTCCTTAATCGACTCCAATATTTCACATCCGTTTTCACTATAAGACTGGTTGGTAAAGATGCTGTACATATCATCTTAGACAGAGAATCCTTATTGCATCACATTTAACTATTACCAGACCTCAATTCGAAAAGAGTGGTAATAGTGGCAATAGATTTTCCATATCTCACGAATTCAATGGCAATGGGTGATGTTATCGAGTCAATTCAACAATGCAACACATCAACTAAATTCAGGTGGCCATTCCCGGGAGACCTGCTTCAGGCATTGGCGACTCGTTCAATATTCAGATTCATTAAGACATTTGAAGATGCTAGGTATGTAGATGACGTGAGCATAAATGATTTCAAACCTCTCTCTATGCGAATTATATTGACACTCAACTCATTGCGACGAGGAGGTTTGTGAGTCAAATTGCCCAACCGATTTGACGTGCATATGCACACTCATTATTCGTTCGACTCTCTTATTCAACCCAAGCAACTTGTTAAGCAAGCAATGAAACTCAACCTCAACCTAATCATTGTGACTGACCACAATACAATTAGAGGGGCATTAAAGACAAAGGGATTAGCAGACAAATCATCCTTGACTGTTGTTGTTGGAGCTGAGATTGCAACAAATCTTGGTGATGTTATTGGATTCTTTCTTTCTGATGAAATTGAATCGAGAGAGTACAATGCAGTTATTGAGGAGATAAGAGCTCAGAATGGAGTTGTATATCTGCCCCATCCGTTTTCGTCAAGTACAAAACTGGCAGAAATGGATGTAAGAAAATTTGATGCAATTGAGGCAGTCAACGGGAGAAAACCTCAATGGCAAAACAAAAAGGCAGGAGAATTAGTTGTAGAAATTGGAACTACAGGGATTGGAGGAAGTGATACGCATCTGTTATTCGAGCTTGGATGTGTATACAATCAGACAGAAACACCTTTGGAAAATGAAGATGCTTTGCGAGAGCTAATCACTAATAGAGATTTTCAAATAATCCAGAACCCACTGAGTCCACGTATTATTCCTGTCGTGCGTGTAAATCACTATTTGTCTTGGATAAGGGCGAAGAAGTATGGAAAATTCTTGGAGAGAAGTAGATCCATGGTCCAAAAGATAGCTTACAAAATAGGACGGGGCGGTTCATGACTCAAAACCTATTTAGCAAGAACATCTAGGAAGAAATCGGAGCGCTTGAAAAATGGGTCTTGCTCTAAGAATCGATGTTGATAATCCATTTGGTTATGCAACTTTTTTCAAGAAGGTCTTGAATAGAGTATCGCTAGACTATGACATAATCCCACGATGGAAATCATTAGGATATTTAGAGCATGCCAAGCAGCTTTGGGATTATCTGGAACATAAAAGAGTTCCAACGACATGGTTTTTCAGAAATATTACAGCTCCA
>JBHLQJ010000087.1:0-10727 GCA_048884945.1 Candidatus Thorarchaeota archaeon
ATCGAGATAGTCTCGTAAATTGTTCGAGATGTGGTTGTGTTGGATGAAGTAATAATCTCAGGTCTTACAAAAAATTTCGGCGATTTGGTCGCAGTTGATCATATGGAACTAAATATTCCTGAAGGGACAATATTTGGACTACTTGGTCCAAATGGAGCGGGAAAGTCAACCACCACTAGGTTACTGAGTACGCTTCTTCGACCAACTGATGGTACTGCCTCTGTAGGTGGTTTTGATATTATTGACGATCCAGTTAATGTTCGCGAAATCACTGGTGTGCTACCTGAAGAAGGTAACCATACCATTTACCCGACGTTAACAGCATATGATAATCTGCAGTATTTTGCTAGGCTCTACGATGTGCCAGATGATGAAATTCATGAGCGGATAGAAGAACTTCTAACTTTCATGGAGCTCTGGGATCGAAAAGATGACAAAGCTGGAGAGTTAAGTACAGGAAACCGTCAGCGTCTCGCATTATGTAGAGCAATGCTTCACCGGCCAAGAGTATTGCTTCTTGATGAGCCTACCTCAGCTCTTGACCCGGTTGCCGCAAAACGCGTGCGAGAACTAATACTAGGTTTGTCTCAAAAGTATAAGCAGACTTTCTTCATTAATTCGCACAATCTGCCCGAGGTTCAGAGAGTATGCGACCGAATTGCAATCATTGATGAAGGGAAGATACTCCTTCAAGGACCAACTCAAGAATTACGTTCAAAATTACATGCGAAACAAGAGTTCAGGATTAGAATTGTCGGTGATGTATCGAAAGCTAGTTCAATTGCTAAGTCGATGAATTTTGTCGAGAACGTGGAAGATGAATTCGATTCTATAATTGTAACCGTTGATAATCCAACAGAAAATAACTCTGAACTGATGCAAGCATTGCTATCCGATGGAGTCAAAATAGTTGAATTCGCAGAAGAGGGAGCTACACTCGAAGATCTCTATCTTGAGGTAATAAAGGGAGGTAATGCATAATGGGACTAGACAAGTCACTCATTGTTGCAAAGACTGACTTGAAGATGGCTCTACAAGTGGGTTATGTGAAATATGGTCTCATTCTTGTAGCAGCTATTGGTCCTATAATGGTTCTTGCTACTGTGGGTCTTCTTGCATTTGCAGTTCCAAGTGAGGCAGAATTTCTAATAATCATGCAAATGACGAGTCCAACAATCTCTCCGATGATTGGTTTAGTTGCCATAATACCTGCGTCGCTTATAGCTGCTAATGCTCTCGTGGGAGAACGTGAACAGAATACGCTTGAACCACTTCTTTGTACTCCACTAACAGATCGTGAGCTACTTGTTGGGAAGGTTTTGAGTTCGTTCATACCAAGTATGGCTCTATTATTAGGTTCAATCTTGGTGTCAGAGATTGGGACCATTATTCTGTTGATGTTAGCAGGTTATCCTCCAATGCTATTACCTGATTTTGCTGGATTATTCCTACTTCTCACTGCTGGCCCACTCATGATTCTTGCTATGAATTCAATAATGATCTTGATTAGTGGAAGAGTGTCTCGTGTGTATGAGGCATATCAGACATCTGGCGCTCTTGTAATGGTTTTCATCCTCCCGATGATTCTACCGATGATATCCCTAAGTGGAGGTGGCATCGATCCAGCCGCAATCTGGTTTTCAAATATCCTCACAATTCTGATTGCTGCGGCATTGTTCATAGTGACATGGGTATTAGCATTTAGTAGATTCAACAGAGACCGCATGGTATCACTAGTATAGGAAACAAAGAGGGCAAGAAGCCCTCTATTCCTTTTCTTTGAAGATTAATCCCTAAGCTTTTTCAAACCTATAGGATATCTACCAGCGAGGTCTCTGTAGATTGCTTTGAATCGAGTCAATTCCTCCTTATGATGGTCTTGGACTTCTCCAATTACTTTTGCTGGTACGCCGACCGCAATCATTCCTGCAGGAACCTCGAATCTTGCGCGAACGACAGCTCCTTCACCAACAATTGCCCAGGTCCCAACAGTAGAATAATCTGAAATAATGGCTCCCATACCTATTACTGCATCATCTTGCACAGTAGCATTGTGAATAATGCATCCATGACCAAGTGTCACATTACTCCCAATCACAGTGATTTCGTCAGGTCGTGCGTGTATGATTACATTATCTTGTATGCTGGTCCCATTGCCAATCCTAATTTCTCCATAGTCTCCTTTGACCACAGCTCCAGGTGCAATATAGCACTCTTCACCAATTGTGACTTTTCCTATCACCGAAGCTGAATGACTTACATAAGAGGTTTCACCGATGACTGGTATCCTCTTCTCAAATTCGTAAACAGCCATTTAAGCACCGATGCAACTATTGTGCGTGCCTGTTATTAGGTTGAAGGTAGGTGAAATCCAATCAGAACCTTCTCCGAAACGTTAAAGTTTCAGCTGTCCAAACGTAGTGACGTATGTCATCACTCAGAAGAGCGTGCTGAACGGTGAGCAAGAGCAAAGACGCATCGGTTTTTCCCATTTTGAGAGGAGAATCTGTTAGCGAAGCAGGGGAGTTCTCTGGTAGAGCTGTATTAGTGTGCAATCCCAAAGAGATTGAAAGAGATTGGACTTCAGATTCAATTCCTGTTCTACATCATGATCTTGAGTCCTACTTCAACGAGAATCCTTCATCAATGAAGCAACTATTTGAAAAAGTAACTGCAATTATTGCGGAATTTGGTGAGGCTATTGGTCTGTTTGCTACATATGCTACTCAACATGGGAACATCGCCATAGTTAAGGTAGCTGATGCAACGCATGTACTGGAAAACGATATGCACATACGCGTTGAAGCAGCTGAAAATCAGGGTGATGTATTCTTCATTGATTAAAGTGGGTATTGAGTATTGAGTACTCGCTTTAAACATCAAGACTTTATACCAGTAGGCAAAGAAGAGATTTAGGAGTAGAGATATGAGTAGACTTGAGGAGGTTTCATCAAAGCGACTTGTTATAATTGATAATAAGGCCGCAAGAAAGAACCACCTTTTCTTACTTGCTTTCAGCCTACTCATCGGTGTGGTCTACAGTTCCTATTTCTGGTTTGTTTGTTCTACACAACCCGGGATTATATCCAGTCTTCTCTTATTTGGATCCCAAATAGCTATAGGGATTCCAGCCACTCGAGCCTATTATGATCTAGGAGTTACCAACAAAGATACTCTTCGGTTCATTGATCCTGCACAATTAGATGGCAACGGCGAACTGCACAATGTGGAAATTCATCTTGGAGAGATACCATCGATTTTTGAGAAGTTGGATCTTCAGACGCTCAAGTATGATAAAGGGAGTCTTGATGACTTAAGCGATCTTGCATGGTTTGGGATCTTTGTCTGGTCTGCATTTTCGTCAACATCCTTTTTCTTCGGGATTATCACCTACCCCCTTTGTTTAATGGGTACCGTTGTATTTCTCATTGCAGCTCTCATGAGTTATCTTAGCGGTTTTCGAAGAAGACGCGAGTACAGTTTTGAAGAGGACTTAAACCATCTTCAATATCTTGTTGAGAAGAGGCTGAAGTGTATTGATAATATGCATTCAAGAGGTGAGCTAAGAGTATTTGTCAATGTACTCGAGAAACAACGAATGATGGTCATAATGGATTTCAATGCCACGATTAAATTGGGTAAAGACTTTATTCTTGAATATCACATGGGTTTCCCATCAAATGAAACAGAGCGCATCATTGTAAAGACAGCAGCAGAAAAACTCGCGCAGATTTTTGAGTTCGCCTATAATAAACCTGAATTTGTTGAAAATAAGTGGCGCGTGAAAAGGGTTGAAACCTCGGCAGGCCCCATTCTAGTTATTTTAAATGAATCCTCAAATTTCTCAGTTAATAGGCGTTCTTCATTTATGGTCAGTCCATTACTGATAGATGAATCCTCCTCACTGACTTCAGAGGTATGGTCAGCAGCTCTATCTCTTGCAGCCCAAGGGCGTTTATCTTAGATTGATACGATATCCATAAGTGGACTCAAGGCAAGACGAAATCGCAATTCAAATAATTCATGCATTTGCTGAATAATACAAGAGAGGACATTCTAGTTGAAGGTTAAGCTCAAGATTGAAACGCAGTGGCTTGAACTAGAACGCAAAAGCATGTCCAAGATGAAACTAGATTATGAAGCCTGGGAACGTGATACCCTGCGAAAAGCAAAAGAAGCACAAGACCTCAGAAGCCTTCGTGAGGTCTTTTATCAACTTGGTGACAGATGGGAGTTTGATCAAGCAACAGGCGCTTGGTTGTCTGGTGGTGAACCTCTGGATGCGGTTGGCTTAATTCTTAGAATGCCCGGATTAGACTCTAATAAGGAACGATTTGCTCTCTACGCTGTAATGGCGTATTCAAAAGGGTTTACGCAAAAATTTGATCATCTAGGTGATAAGGAACGTATCATTGTTGAGCATGATAAAAACTCTGGGAAGTTATCAGTATGGTCTGCAACAGGTCATGGAGCCATGGACCTCTTTCCAACCGACCTCACAACATTCAAAACATTTGAGACTGCTCTCAAGTCGTCGCATCTCATTGCACAACCAGGAGACCACGCACTGAGATTTGAAACCCCATACTCAACGGGTCTGGTTGATTTCTTTTCGAAAAGACTCTGGGAAATTGCTGGTGGAAATAAAGAATTCAGTGTGAAAGAGATTGATGTTCTCACCGCTAAAGATGTCGAGGACTTCTTGGACTTCAAATTCCATCGATATGCTGCGTCCGTCATTGAACTCGATAGAATTTGGAGAAAGCTCAGTGGAGGTACTGTTGAAAAAGCGAAAGAGAAAGTTTTTGACAAAATTCCAGATCACATTGAGGAAAAAGACAAAACGACTCTAAGAAAGGTTGAGGGTCTCTTACATCTGTTATGGTTCCATCCTCCAGCTCAACAACTATCTGCAATTGCTAAACTGCATTATGAACTATCATCAGAACCCACTCCAACAGAGATCCAGAAAGTACTGGTTCCATACCTTGGCGAGATTGCCTATTCGTTGACTGATATTACTGAGAAAGCCAAGTATCTAAAATGGAAGAGCGTCCTTGATGGAAAAGAGTTCCGTGCCAGTGATGTATTCAAGGGGCTTAATCTCACTGCTATGGCAAAGGAAGCATTCGTTGTGGCACTTGAAGATATATTAAAGGAACATGGCCTTGCATATATCGGATATCCTGAAAGAGCAGAGATGAAGAACAAGGTGCTTCGAGTTCTTCTAAATAGCTTGATTCTACCAATTCGCATCAGTTACTCATTCAAGAATTGGCTCGTCCGTAAAATTAGGGCTATCTTACCATCCACTAATAATCAAGATGCAGAATCGATAGGCGATGAAATTAATTCACCCAAGATGGAAAAGTGACAATCCTAATGCGTTGGTCCTTGAAAGATCTCAAGTAGTTTTGAGATGTCATTTATGACATATGCTCCATCTGGTGCTTTTTCTGCTTCTTCAGGATTTGCCCAAGTAGTTAAAATTGGAATCATTCCTGCTCTCTCAGCTGCAAACACGTCCGCTTCAACAGAGTTTCCTACAAATGCGCATCGCAATGGATTCACACCTATCTCACTAGCTGCAAGGATTAAGGTAAATGGGTGAGGTTTTGCATATCCTGCGACAAAAGTCCATTTCACAGAGGATAGAATTTCAAGAATTCCCCATTCTCTCAAAAGCTCATGCGGGTCATCCGGTCGGCGGGTGCAGATTCCGAGTCGATACCCTCTCTCAAATAGTGTAAACAATACATCTTTTGCGTCTTGTCTTGGAGTTTCCCATGTTTTTAGAAGTTCTTTCCATCTTTGCTCGACCAGTATAAGTACATCATCTGAGATACCTTTAATCCCCAATGATTCAAACATTATTCTATTTGCATCTATCCAATGTTCCACTTCATTTCCAAAGTGAATATCTACATCATGCTCAACTTGATATTTACTGAACCATGCATTAAGTTTCTCAAACACATCGAGAATCTCGTAATCGGTGTACTTTGTCAAATCGATTCCGACACTATCAGCTACTTTTCTAGAGAGAGTGATGAACCCTTCACTAACATCTGTTATTGTCTTATGCATGTCAAATAGAATCGCCTTTGTCAAATGGAATCTAGAACTCATCTCTCCCATAGTTACTTGGACTAATTTGGCACTAAAAAATAGTATGATACAATATTTCTACTACTGCCCGACATTTCGACATACTCAATAGGGGATTGCAATATCTCGAGGTTTATGGGTGCGTGATGCAGTGACACGAATTGGGATTATTGGTAATGGTGTTGCGGCTACAACTGCAATTAGAGAGGTGCGGGATAAGGACCAGAGTATAGAGATTGATGTCTTTTCGGACGAGCGTCATCCATATTATCCTCGACCTAACCTCATAGATCTTGTAGCAAATCGCCGCACAATCAAAGAAACCATTCGATACGACACTGATTGGTATGAGAAGAATGATGTTGACCTATTTCTCTCAACCCCCGTCTTTCAGATTGATACCAAAAGGATGGCTGTGATATCAACCTCCATGGACTATGAGCCTTATGATTCAATAATGATTGCTGTAGGTTGTCGTCCATTCATTCCTCCATTCCAAGGTCTTCATAGGAATAATGTGCATGTTATCAGAACATTAGATGACGCGCTCGATATTCGCGAAGCGGTGAAAGGGGCTGGAAGAGAAATCATCATAGGTGGAGGTATTCTTGGAATTGAACTAGCTGCAGCAATGAAAGAAATTGGTGGCGATCCTATTGTTGTCAGCAATGAGGATAGACTGTTACCAATTCAGTTGGATAATCAAGGTAGTACAGTTCTGACGAAACAAATCGAGAAAAGAGGAATCCAAGTCCTTTTTGGATTTGAGTGTCGAGAGATTTCAGGAGATGAGAATGCAACGGGTGTTATTTCAGCACAAAATGACATGATTGCCGGGGATCTGGTCGTTATTGCTACTGGAGTGCGATCCAACACTATAATCGCCAAGAACTCAGGTATCCAATATCACCATGGAATAACTGTTGATGATCATATGCAGACTTCCGCAAGGAATGTTTTCGCCGCTGGAGATTGTATGGAATGGAATAATCAGTGGTTTGGTATCATTCCATGGGCTACAGCCTCCTCTCGAATTGCAGCTCAGAATATGATGGAATTTGGTAGCACAAAATTCAGTGGAATCACACCCTCCAACCAACTACAGGTTGTAGGAATAGATTTGACAAGTATCGGGATTGTAAATCCTAAGTCTCCGGAATATGAAACCATTGTTTCGGTTGATGTTGATGCTGGACAATACTTCAAGGCTGTTCTCAAGGATGATGTTGTTGTTGGTGCCATCTCTATCGGAAGTAGAAAAGTTGCCCTTAAACTCAGAAGTCTAATTGCAAAGGGCGAGATTGTTAAAGATGTAAAGCAATCCCTGTTTGAAGATAGTTGATTCCTACTCTACCTCAACCAGTGGCTGTCTTCCTTTTCCTTGTGGTGTTAGTGAGATGACGTGGTCTGTTGCACCTCTCATTTCTTCCATGTGCGTGACAACTATCACTTGGTCTACAACATCAAGTCGGGATATAGCTTCTGGCAACCAACGCCTTCTTTGAGCATCCAAACCTGCGCCTTGTTTTCATATTCATTGCGAAATTTCTAATTGATTCTAAAGCAGTTTCCCGCGATTCTAATAACCGAATTCAAATATATTTACATATTTCCTAATCAATATAGCTTATTCTGTACTCTCTCTTTCCTTTTAAGCACGTCAGCAATTCTTCCTGGAATATTGAGTTTTTGAGATATTCGGCACCGATATCTCTGGTAGAATCAGCAAGGAAAAAGCTGTGTTTCACTAACGCATTGTCACTGTGTTAGTATTTGGGAATAAAATATGTACAAATACAGCAACACCCGATATAACGAAGCAAACAAGGTTACAGAGTCACCCTTTGATTACTTCACACTAAAGTGTGATCCAGATCACGCCCCTCCAGAACCTTGGTAAACTATAGTTAATTTATTATATATCGGAGCCTTTTGTTTCGTGCTCCGATATTCCATTTTATTTACTCACCTTTTTAGTGTCCAAGTTTATAGTAGTTGATATATACTTCAAGCACATCATCTATTGCTGTTGGTCATGCCAAAAAACAAAACCGGATTCCTTGTGCAGATATCCAGAAAGGAAAAAGAAAACGAATATGGCACATTATATTATACAGAAACAGGTCCAGCTATTTCACTTAATGATGGTACTATTCTTGAAGATACTAAAGATATTAGATTTAGAATCGTGGAATCCATGCAAGCAAATGATCTCTTAACAAAATTAGAGATATATTATCGACCACTAATAATAGCAAGATTTGGATATACGCTTGAAAACATTCGGCCAGAGATAATGTACCCTCCAAGCACAAATGGGTGGCTTTCACACGTCGTATTAGATCATCCCGAAGCTATGTTTACAGTTCATGAAGTTAGGGACAGCGATAAGAAATTACTAATTATAGTAGACGCTGTTTCAAAGGAAATCCTCAACTCACATCTAGTTCAGCCTTTTGAAACATCAATTCTAAAGATGAAGCAGGACTGGGTAGTTCATGATGAAATATTCATGGAACAAACGAAACCACAGATACTCGATATTTTGAATTCAGAACCTCCAACATGGGAATTACTATCTAGACTTTTACAAGATGTTAGCATCTCAAACCTTTCGATTAAAAAGACGATGGGCGAAACTTTAGACCAACTTGTTCCACAATCATTTCCAGAGAATGCACGAAGACAAATCATGGCGTTCCTTGCTTGGATACAAATCGCAGATATCCCAAAAATTGATCCGTTAGAATTCAACCAAAAATACCGTTCTGTGAGCATTTTCAGACAACTTGCTGCGGGTCATATAAGATGTCTAATCGATGAAGTGAAACCACCTCCATATGTCAGATTAATGATACAGGCAGACAAAGGTTTGTCAAAAATGACACATCGCCCGCAATCAGAAGTTGTAGAGCAGAATCCATTGAATGCAATTAGGCTTAAACTCTATGAGCTCTATCCTGATTGGACTGGTTCTGTTGTTGAATATGCAAAATCGTTGAATGAAAAGGAAGGAATTACAATTGAACTGCCAATTTCAAAGATTGAAGCCAAAAAATCAAAACATGATTGGAAAGATCGTTTTGCAATGGTTACACAAGGACTAATTGTAAGAGGCCACGTTCAAAAGGACGCTCTTGGTCTAAAAACAATGGTATACATCGGTGGAGCTCATAAATGGCCACATAAACATCTTCAGTATTCTGCTCGACTCAGCTATGAGAGCGAAAAACAACCCTATCTTCAAGTGCTGACTGTACCAGTCACAGCAACTGAACAAGTAATTAGGCTAGTTCCAAGTATTCATCTTATTGATTGGGAGATGAGCAAGTTCAATTTAGAATTATACAGCTCACAAAAAAGAAAATGGTCTATGAACGTATTAGTTCTTAGAAAATCATTGGAAAGGAGTCGTAGCCTTGCTCAACTGATGAATGAATTTGGAAAGTGGGCAGGAAGTATTCCAGTTTCGCTTACAAGGAAGGACTCAGTAATATTAGATATAATCTCATGGGGCATCTACCTTGGATCTGCAAATTATAATAAGGTCCTGAAATATTATGGAGTAAGTAAACAGAGTTTTGATTCATCATTAAAGAAACTAATAGAGCAAAAAGTGATTCTGCCGCAATATTTCTTTTCGATGGAGAAACTCCGCTCAATATGTTTGGTAGCAAATGGAGAACCTAGTCGAATCTGTTCTCTAGCTAGATCGTTTCTAAAAAATGTTCCAAGTTCAAACGTTATGATATCAAATGGGGGTGAGTCATGTCACATTGTTGCACGAATCCCTGAGGATATCGCTTTCAATTTTATCACTGATTTGCCGAAAATCGCTTCTGAGAATGAAATAACTCTGAGAGCTTTGCCTATCTCTGCATATGCTGGATATGTGAATGATCTATATCAGAGACTCTGGTTGCGTGATGGCGTTTGGGATGATGATGTAACTGGGTTGATAAGTCAAATCCGTCTTCGTCCAAAAGAAAATGAGTGAGAGGTACGATTCCTAGTCATTTCCTAATCGCACACACTATTCATTATTCCTTTCTGTAGGTTGTATTTGTACTAACACTGTTTCAACCTTGTCAGTTTCTTTATTCCTAAATAATCGCGCCAAGGAGTGAAGGGAGGTTTCAACCTCGATTTTCTGTTCAATGCATACCCCTTTTAGTACGCGTAGCGCAGTGTTTGACCAACATGTTACATCTAGTGTGCCCGGTGCAATCATCGATCTAAGAATCCGTCTAAATCCCTCTTGATGTGAAGGGGTCACCACCCGTGCCAATACATGCATGATTAATTTCCTATCTTCAGTCCCAGAATATCCACATAAAACAAGTAACTTTTGCACTGCATCATAAGTGTTTAAAATTTCCAGCACCTTCAACGCTGAGAACCAACATTCCTTATCATCAGAGAGAAGGAGCTTATCACAATGTGAAAGGACTCCGGGCTCCTTTCGTCTTGCAAGCTCTAAAAGAGATGGTTCTCGTAGAATGATATGAAGCGATTCATCTTTTGCTGTGTCCCAGAGACTCTCAGTTAAAGTGTCTTGAAGTGCTGGAGCGACATAATCTGGTTTAGAAGACGATAACTCCAAGATTAACTGGTACTGC
>JBHLQJ010000088.1:0-10578 GCA_048884945.1 Candidatus Thorarchaeota archaeon
CACGATGTCAGGATCTTTGAGAAGTGTAGCAACCCACTCGAAGGCTTGGACAAGTTCTACAATTCTAGCATAATGATATGCAAAGGTGTGATGAGAGGGTCTCCCGACTAGCTCACGCATTTCCTTCAGAGCGGCATCAGCCAATGGTGTCGCCATGTTCTCATTCACGTTGCATCTTGCCAGTGTATTTGCTCTCCATATGCCATCAGGATAGCCTGCAGGTTTGAAGTACATGTGAGTTGCATATGCATGAGGCGATACATATTCTCCATAGTACTTCGTGTAGTCTTTTGGCTCGAAGTCAGCGACTATCTTTCCATCTGGGTCCATAACTCTAACAGTTCCATCATAGATATCGAGTTTTCCTTCATTGGAGAGACCTATGTAGTAGGTTGGAACAACTGCAACTTTTGTGATGACGTCTAGATAGTCATTGACAACTTTCTTTGCCAAGTCAACTGTGTTCAATGTCAGTTGCTGAATTTCTTCAAGGCGACCTAGAAAGAAATCTCGATCTTCCTCCTTGAAAGGTGAGAGCATCCCTCCTGGAATTCCAGTCGTTGGGTGAACAGCTTTTGCACCAATGGCTTTGATCAACTCCTGTCCGAACTCCATCATCTTGATGGCTTGAACCGCAACATCAGGAAGGTCTCTCAATACTGCAGCGACATTTCTATCAGCAGGGTTTGCGAAAGGGCCGTAGACAAAGTCAGGGGCTGCAAGCGCATAGAAGTGAATAGTATGAGAGGAGAATTGCTTCGCCTCTATCATAAGACGTCGCAGCTTGATAGCAGCAGGAGGAGGAGCCACATCCCAAGCAGCTTCGACTGCCTTTACAGATGCTAAATGGTGGGGAATGGGGCAGATTCCGCATATTCGTGGGGCAATCCTTGGAGCTTCCTCCATTGGTCGACCTTCAAGAAATTTCTCAAAGAATCGGGTGGAGTTCACATTGAATTGCACATCTTTGACCTTTCCATCCTTACCGAGTTTCAAAGTTAATGTTCCATGTCCTTCCAGTCGAGTCACTGGGTCGATCTTGATTACTTTGTCTTGACTCATCTATGTTTGACCCCCTCTCGTTTGATACGAATTTGCCCAAGGTTACTTGTAGCATAGTCGAATCGATAGAAGGTGCCCAGTGGGTCTTTCACCTGTTCCTTAATCTCCTCAGGTGGAAGAGGAGCGTATGTGCCAAGCATCGCCATTGAGTTTGCTCCATGGTCCTGCATAATTGGAGGAGGTGGGCCAAAGCAACCCCTGCAGGTGGCACCTTTGTTCACGCACTGACCCTCACATAGACCCCATGTCGAAGAACCAACGCAGATGTATCCTTGTTCTAGTAAACATCGGTCAGGATCTGCAATGCCTTGATAGGGGCGGAGAACTTTCTCAATTGGGGTTTCTTTCTTCTCGCGTTCACAATAATGGCACACAGTATGCGGAGGCAGGTCAATTGGTTCTCCAGCCAATAGTTTACTTACAGCCGTGAGAATTAGTTTGGAGGTTGGAGGACAACCGGGTAGGTAGATATCTATGTCAACATAGCTGTTGTTAGGTTTTACCACGGGAGCAATACCAGGTATGTTCTCATTTGGTACCTTACCTCCTGTCACTGTGGCATTTTCACGAAACTTGACATCATAGCACTCCTCTATATCTGAAAAATTAGCTAAGCCAGGAATTCCGCCAAAGCATGAACATGAACCGAATGCGATTAGAATCTGACATTTTGCCCTCATTACTTTGAGGAGATGAATGTCTTCTTCAGTTCTTGCCATTCCCTCGAAAAGACCTACGACTATCGATTTGTCTTCGTAACTTTCAAGGTGATGGAGCTTAAAGTCAGCGACTGCTTGCCAATACTTAATCTCGAGGGCAGGGAGAACCTGAGCCAAGTTGAGGTGGATGTCAACGAGGCTCTGGAAACATCCCCAGCATGAACTGCCTTGGCCCATCGCAATCGAAACAGGATTAGCCAAGCTTAAACCTCCTTAACAGCATATACCATCTCGTTATTCTCTTCACCAGTAACCTCGACCTCGCCCCACCTCAGCATTCCCATAAGATTCCAGACTACTAAATCAGTTTCAAACTTGGTTGCTTCAGCGATTTTTGATACTGATGCAGGTCCTTCCCTCAGGAAGTCGCCAATGGTTTTTCGTTGCTTGCGAACATCACCGCGTTTCTGAGTAAAGAATTTTCCAAATAACATACTCATTTCCAGTCCCTCCTTATTGGACCTAGTTGTTTCACTTGTTCAGTGAGTGTTTTCACTCCATCAGCAAAGATCTGAGCTTCAGATGCGCTTGCCCATTGAAGTCGAATCCTACGAGGGTCAACCCCGGCTTGTTCAATGGCGGTCTCCATCAGAGCCCATCTCGCTCGAGCTTTGAGATTTCCGCTAGTATAATGACAGTCTCCGGGATGACACCCAGAAACAAGAACTCCATCTGCTCCCATATTGAGAGCAGCTAGAACGAATTCAGGACTGATTCGTCCTGTGCAGTTCACTCTAAGAATCCTTGCATTTGTTGGATACTGAATCCTGCTTGTTCCTGCAAGGTCAGCTCCCGCATAGGAACACCAATTGCAGCAGTATGCCATAATCTTTGGTTCCCATTCTTCATGAGACTCTGCAGTTTCTGTAGATGTTGTTGAAGTTGTTGTCAGTTCTTATCCACCTCCTTGCATACTCGGTGTAGGACATAAGAATGCCTCCACCATGGTTAGAATTTGATCGTCAGTTGAGTGATACATTAAAATCGCACTACTCGGGCATGCCGCAGCACATGTCCCACACCCATGGCATTTAGCCTCTGTTACCAAAGCAATTGGTGGATCTTTACTCTCATCCATGCTAATAGCATGATATGGACATGCAGTCAAGCAGGTATGGCAACTGGAACAGAGTTCAGGAATAACATGTGAAACTGTAGATTCTATCTCAACTTCACCCTGCGCCATTAGTCCGACTGCTTTTGCCGCTGCACCACTTGCATCAATGACAGACTCTGATGCGTTCTTAGCTGCTTGAGCAGCACCTGCAATCATCACACCCGCTGTGTGAGTGGTAAGTGGAGCTAGCTTAATGTGCTCAGGATTGAAGAAACCATCCCCACTTCTAGTTAAACTGAATAAGTGAGATGTTTCCTCAACATCCTCAGGTGGTATCATTGCTGAAGCAAGAACGACAAGATCAGGTTCAAATGCAAGTTTCTCATCAGCAAGGATATCGTGCCACTTTACCTTGATCCTACCTTTTTTCACAGTAACTTCAGGATATTGATTCTGCGGAAACTTGCTGTATATGACGTGCCTCTGACGTGCCAAGCGATGGAATTCTTCGTGTCCTTTTCCATAGGTTCTGATGTCTTGATATAGAACAAGAACTTCATCAACACGTTCTCTCAAGTCAGCAGCAGCTTTTGCAGTTGCAGAGCAACAGTGACGTGAGCAGTGTTCATGACCTTTAACTCCTGGTTGGCGAGACCCGACACACCCGATAAAGACCATTTTCGTAACTGGTTTGCCATCGCTGAGTCGTAGCAAATTTTCGCTTGAACGAAGTTCCTGAAGTTCCGCTAGAGTAAGAATGTCAGGACTTTCGCCATATGAATAGTATCCAAGAGGCTTGAAAGGTTCAAATCCTGTGGATACAATCACAGTGCCCACTTCATATCGGTGCTTTTTCTCGGTCTTAAGATTCTTTACTGTGACACCGAAATTACCAATATAGCCGTCAAACTCGGATACTTTGTTATCTGTCAGTATCTTGATTCTTTTATGCTTCTTGACATCGCGGATGAGGGGTTTGATGATGTCTGCGCCTGACTCGTCAGAGGGGAAAAGGTGAGTCCACTTGGCTACATTGCCACCAAGCTTGGAGGTCTTCTCAACCAACAGTACATCAAACCCTCGTTCAGCAATGTCTAGTGAAGCTCTAAGACCAGCAATTCCGCCACCAACAATCAATGTCGTTGGAAGAACATTTACTCTCTTGATTGGGAGATTCTGCAATTTTGCAGCACGCGCAACAGACATTCTTACTAGGTCAATGGCTTTCTCAGTGGCTAGTTCTGGTTCTCTCATGTGGCACCATGATACATGCTCACGAAGGTTAACTTGATCAAACAAATATCTGTTCAGACCAGCTTCTTCGACAACTCGCCGAAATGTAGGCTCATGCATCCTAGGGGAGCAACTTGCCACTACTACTCGGTTAAGGTTATGCTCCTTAATCATATCCTTGATGAGCATTTGTCCAGCGTCCGAGCACATGAACATCTCGTGTGTAGCAAAAGCAACGCTAGGAAATCTGGATGCAGCTTCTGCAACAACTTCAACATTTACAGTACCTGCAATGTTATGTCCACAGTGACAGACAAACACTCCAATTCTTGGTTCTTCTTCAGATCGTGACATTTTATCATGCTCCTCCGCTAGACAGAATGATGGTGGCTTTCATAGCAGCTGCACTGCCAGCCGATACTGAGTCAGGGATATCTTTTGGTCCGTCTGCGCACCCACATACAAATACGCCAGGTATCTTGGTGAGTATTGGACCGAAGAAGGTATGGCTGATCTCAACGTAACCATCATCTGTCTGGTTTATCCCTAATTTTTTGGCTATAGTATCCATTCCGCTTGATGGGATTACTCCCGGACTAATGACCAAAAGGTCATGTTCGATGAGCCGAACTTTGGAAGTGACTGTGTCCTCAACCTTTACAACAAGATCATGCGAAGCTTTTCCTTCCATAACTTCAGCAACACGACCTCTCACAAAACGAACGCCAAATCGGTTCTTGGCCATTTCATAAAACTCTTCGAAGCCTTTACCGAATGCTCGTATATCTGCATAGTAGACCCATACCTGTGCTTCGGGGTCATGTTCAAGAGCCATTACAGCATTTTTAATTGAATACATGCAACAAACGCGACTGCAGTATGGAACACCTTTCTGAACATCTCTTGCACCAACACATTGAATGAAACCTATGGATTTCGGTTTCTTCCCATCACTCAGACGTATGAGATGTCCATGTGTTGGTCCAGCTGCATTGATCAATCGTTCAAATTCCATTGCGTGTATAACATTAGGATACTGACCGTACCCAAGTCGTGGATATTGAGTTATATCAAAGAGTTCGAACCCGGTGGCGATGATAATTGTACCAACATCCAGAGTGATGAATCGGTCTTTCATATCCATATTGATTGCATTTCTCTCACAAACCTTGACGCATCTTCCACAATCTATACAATTCTCCTTATCGACAGTATAGACATTAGGTGTAGCTTGAGGAAAGAGTGCGTAGATTGCCTTTCTAAATCCTAGACCTTGATCAAACTCATTTGCAACTTCAACAGAGCAGTTTGCTGCACAATCTCCACATCCTGAACACAGGTCTTCTCGAACAAAGCGAGCATTTCGCCGGATTTTGACCCTGAAGTTTCCAGCTGACCCTGTAACACTTCCCACTTCAGAGTAAGTCATCAACTGGATATTAGGATGTCTTGCAACTTCGCTTAGTTTAGGTGTTAGAATACACGCACTACAATCCAATGTTGGAAACGTTTTATCGAGCATGGCCATACGGCCACCAATTGAGGGAGATCTCTCTACTAGATAGACCTTGTATCCCTGATTTGCTATATCCAATGCGGCTTGCATTCCTGCAACTCCGCCACCGACAACAAGTGCACTTGCTGTTTTCTTTGTCATTCCGTATTCTCCTAGTGTGCTTCAAGAATTGTTTGTGGGCTAATCTTGTTCAAACGAATACCAAGTGAATCGAAATCTATTCCAATTGCAGGACCCAAAAATTGCGGGAGCGTAATGCATGGTATCTTTGGTTTATCATTAGACCCTTCACCGAACTGAACTTGGGTTAGTTGGATGTCGCAGAACACACATGCTGTAACAATACCATCCGCACCTTCAGCTCGGATATTCTCAATTTTATCACGACCGATTGCATTTCCAACCTCTTCATCCATGGCAAGTAGAGGCCCACCACAACACCGAGTTTTTCCTGTGTAGTCTACAGGCGTACCTCCAGCTACTTCGATTATCCGATCAATAATAGATGGATTCTCAGCATCATCAACCTGAACAATTTCCTCCGGTCGGGTTACGTGACATCCATAATGTGCTGCGAGCCGTATATCCTTGTAGGGGTTTACGACTGCAGACCGGATAGCATCAAAACCAATGTCCTCTCTGAATATTTGAAGTAGGTGCTTGACTTGCACCGTGCCAGTATACTTCAAACCTTCTTCTTCTAGAATATCATTTACTTCATTCCGAAGCTCTTCATTGTGCTCAAGTTCATGCTTCACATGTTTAAGTGACCCTGAACAAGCCCCACAAACAGCAAGTATATCCATATCCATACTTTCTGCAATTGCTAGGATTCTAGCACACATGGCACAAAATGCAGCATGGCTAATTGATTCGACATATTGAGCTCCACAGCAGTTTGCATCCTTCATAGTTGTTAGTCGAATGCCAAGTTTCTCTAGCACGACTTCCACTGCCCTCTCGTATGCCGGTAGCCGAACAGGAGTTGTGCATCCGGTATAGAGAATGAATTCCTTCATAGAGCAATACCTCCGTCGAAGTATCGTTTCTTGATTTTCTTTACAAATTCTTTATTCCATCCCAGGTCAGTGTCAAGTCCCAAATCAGAGCGATCATCCTCCTCAAAATCAGTATATGCATCTTTAAGGAGCCAACCATCTTCAAGGACCTTTTTGATAGTATTTTGAAAGACTGTAGGAATGTAACCTTCACGAGCAGCTATCTCTCTTACAACTGTGAAAATCTCTGAAAGATCAACATCTTCTTGACATCGCTCTTCACAGAGTCTACATGTCATGCATAGCCATGGTAGCTCACTTTTCAATACTTCTTGCCGCTTTCCCAAGAGTATCTTCTGGATGAGCTTCCTTGGTCGATATCTCTCGGTCATACTTGCAACCATGCATGAAGCAGTGCACATCCCACATTGGATACACTTCATTATGCCTTCTCCGCCAGGTTCCTGTTCAATCTCCTTTGCAAAGCCCGAGCTAGGCGCATGATTGACAGGTGGATCGATTCTAGATTGTTCAGTCATTTTTCACCACTTCTCATTTAATCTTCATCAACTTTCGAAAGAATGATTGTCGCTCTCATCGCAGCAGCACTTCCTGCTGAAACTGAGTCGGGTATATCCTTGGGACCGTCAGCGCATCCACAGACGAAAACTCCATCAATGGAAGTATCAACTGGCCTAATGACTTGGTCTTCTACAGTGACGTATCCTTCTTCAGAGAGGTCCATGTTGAGTTCCACAGCAATGTCTTCAAGCCCTTCCGGTGGTTGTACACCAGGACTAATCACAATCATATCATGATTGACTTCATGCAACTCTCCTTTCGTTGTGTCTTCGAACCTGACCTTCAAAGCATCTCTTTGTTTGTCGTGATTAACTTCTGCAACTCGACCTCGAACAAAATTAACTCCGAACCGTGTCCGTGCCATTTCATAGAACTCCTCGAAGCCTTTTCCAAATGCTCTGATATCAGCATAGTAAACCGTGACATCGGTTTCCGGGTTGTGCTCTTTTGCCATGACTGCATTTTTGATTCCATACATGCAGCACACACGGCTACAAAATGGTACACCTTTTTGCACGTCACGTGCACCAACACATTGAACGAATCCAATACTCTTGGGCATCTTCCCATCAGTCAACCTTACAAGATGCCCATGAGTCGGGCCAGCGGCATTTATGAGTCGTTCATATTCCAGAGCATGAATCACATTTGGTAGCCGGCCATATCCGAATTGTGGATATTCAGTGACATCAAACAATCGATATCCGGTTGCTAATATTATTGCACCTACATGAAGGTCGATAACCTCATCGTTCATCGAGTGATCGATCGCTTCGCGAGTGCAAGCATCAACACAGCGTTCGCATTCACAGCAAACTGCACATCCAAGGCACCTCTCAGCTTCGGCAGCCGCCACTGCTTCATTGAATCCAAGCTCAACCTCAGTAAAGCCCCGTTTCCTGCTATTTATTCCCTGTTTTGGCATCGAAACGCGGTTTTCAAACGGCATTCCAGTTTTGTCAACCTCATATGATTGCACACGATGACGTTCTTTTATTCGTCCTTCTTTGAGGTCAAGTCCTCGTATGTATCTGTCAATTGATATTGCTGCGTCTTTACCGTGACCAACAGCCTTGACAACAGTAAGTGGACCAGTAACAACATCACCACCCGCAAAGACTCCAGGTATATTCGTTTCTAGTGTTATGGAATCAGCTTTCACTGTAGCCCATTCGGAGCAGTCAAGGTCAGTCTGCACACCTCTCGGGTCAGTAGACTGTCCAATAGCAACAATCATCTCATCAATTGCCATTGTGAACTCAGAGTTCGGAATTGGGACAGGTCTTCGTCTACCTGAATGATCGGGCTCACCGAGCCTCATTTTCATGCATCTAATGCCAGTGATTTTTCCTTTGGAGGAGAGAATTTCTGTAGGAGATGTAAGAAGCATGAACTTAATTCCTTCTTCCTTGGCATCTTCAACTTCACCGGGAATAGCAGGTATCTCAACATGCGACCGTCTGTAAATGAGTGTGACTTCTTTTGCTCCAAGTCTGATTGCCGTACGGGCAGAGTCAATCGCTGCATCTCCGCCGCCTATAACAGCAACTTTCTCGCCAACTTTTACTCGCTCACCAGTATTTACTTTCTCAAGGAATTCGATAGCATGAATTACGCCATCATTTTCCTCCCCAGCAAGGTCAAGTTTGTTACTTTGCCATGCGCCAGTAGCAATGAAGACAGCCTTGAAACCTTTCTCTAGTAGATCATGGATTGATTTCACTGTTGTCTTTGTCTTGATTTTAACTCCCATGTCAACAACACGTTGAATCTCTTCATCTAGAATCCCCCTCGGCAAACGATATTCTGGTATTGCATATCTGAGCATTCCTCCGAGCTTCTCTCGGGCTTCAAAGATGGTCACAGGGTAGCCCATTCGAGCGAGATGATAGGCACAACTTATCCCTCCTGGACCACCACCAACAACAGCTACTCGTTCTTTTTTGTCAATCTTGGCTTCTACAGGAGCTGCTCCATGCGTTCTTTCATAATCCGCTAAGAACCTGTGAAGATTGCGGATACTGACGCTTTCATCATGCATTCCTCTTTCACACTCGGCTTCACAGAAACTGATGCATACACGACCAAGAACTCCGGGGAATGGAATGGATCTTCGAACAATCTCAAGAGCTTCATCCATTTTTCCATGACGCATCATTGTGACAAAGCCCTGCGCATTTACCTCAGCTGGGCAAGTTGCACGACAAGCAGGCTCACCTTTCTTGTTGACTGTTACAACATTTGGTGTTGCTTGTGGAAAGGGTGTATAGATGGCCTTCCTAAATCCTAATCCCTGATCAAACTCATTTGGTACCTCTATAGGACAAACCGATACACAGTCTCCGCAACCTGAACACTTGTCTTCATCAACATAGCGTGAATGCTTATGGACACGAACTCTAAAGTCGCCAGTATCTCCGTGGACAGATTTGATGTCTGCATATGTGATAAGATCGATGTTTGGATGTCTCGAAACCTCGCTTAGTTTGGGTGTAAGAATACAAGCACTACAGTCCAACGTCGGAAATGTTTTGTCTATCATTGCCATTCGGCCGCCAATCGAGGGTGATTGCTCAACTAATGTCACTTTGAATCCTTGATTGGCAATATCCAGAGCAGCCTGCATGCCAGCTACTCCGCCGCCTACGACTAGGGCTTCATTCGATTTTATAATGTCCCTTGTACCGATTGAACCTGATTTCTGCTGTCGTTCAATAGTCATCTACAGTCCTCCCATAAGAGTCCAGAATTCTCAATATAACCAGGTCCAGCGTTTTTCATGCATATAGCAATCTCTCTCACTTTTTCGTAGCTCCACGCCCGCTGCGATGAATTCGATGTAGATTCAAGTGATTTCAATGCAAAATCGCCGTGACCTTTGATAACTAAACAGGAAAACAAGTGACTATATGCTTGCCGAGTATGACAACGAAAAATGTCAATCTAGCAAGTTTCAGATTCTTTCACGATGTTAAAAGAAATGAATGAAAACAGTCATTTTCTTAATAATCATGGAATGCGCATTTTTTAACTACAAAAATGATGGTTACAGTTTGAAATTAAAAACTGGAATTTATTTCAAACAAGTGTTGAAGGAGTTATGTAATCCCCAATTTGATTCTGTACGGTAAGGAGTCGATTACGCTGCTCCAAAAGCACGTAAAAAAGCAACTCTGGGGTATCTGCTACAGTTACTCTGTAGATATTCTCAATACGTTCAATCTTGTTTAGTAATTCAGGAACTCGAATTGCAAATTGTAATTCGTAATCATCGCGGGAATAGTCTTTGTCGAGATGAAGCTTGAATAACTCTTTCAAATCATCATAAGTTGGGATATAACCTGTGGGAGTTTCAATGACATCAACCTCATTATGAATACGCAACTCCATCCACTTCAGCCATACCATTTT